>CAYUBX010000586.1:0-2788 GCA_964443165.1 uncultured Acidimicrobiales bacterium | reverse complement strand
CGGTTATCGAGGCGACCGAATGCAGCAAGAACAGCACTCTGAGGGGGAGATCATGAAGCACATGATGAATGGCTGACCGGACCTCGGCGAACAGTCTCCTGCGCTCAACGACAGCAGGCGGAGGGGTATCGAGCCGAAATAGGAACGACATTCCCACGGCGAGCAGAGCCAGCTCGACGGTGAACGCACCCTCGAAGCCCCACAGCTCGCCAGCCACTTTGATGATCGGAGCCGAGAGGATCATCGAGAACGTCATCGCGATGGCATTGAGAGCGATCGCGTTGAAGAGCCTGTCCTCGGGCACGATGAGCGGGATCAGTGAACTGCGGACGGGGTGTCCGAGGGCCTGGGCTGCTCCCGAAGCGAGCGACAATGCGATCACCCACTCCAGGGTCAGAGAGTCGGTCGCGATCAGCCCCACCGAAACGGCGACGACGACCAAGAGTCCACCCTGGCTCAACAACAGCAACCTGCGGCGGTCCACGCGATCGGCCAGGGCACCCGCCTGAAGAACGAGGATCGCGATCGGAAGGCCCAAAGCAAACGCAACGAACCCCTGCCAGCGCTCGTCGTGCCCCAAGCCGTCGAGGACGAACCAGCCCAATGCGAAGCGCTGGCCGTTCGCCACGAACATGTACAGGAAGTTGTTGCTCCAAAGACGCCGGAAGTCGGGGATCTCCAACGCTGAGCCAGGCACCCAGTGAGCATGGCTCAAGAATCCGAAGGCGGCCCAAACAGTCGGCTGCGTACGACGGCGACCGATACCGCATCGGTGCGCACCGGTGATCGGAGATCGGACGTGGGACGCGAACAGAGGTTCGAGGCAGACGGGTTCCCTGGCCGTCGCGTCCGCCCATTCCCGCACCAGCGGCCGGTCACACCCAGGCGCCGTGATCCGGAGAGACCGAACGTGGAGCTAAGGGGAATTGAACCCCTGACCTCTTCCATGCCATGGAAGCGCTCTACCAACTGAGCTATAGCCCCGAGGAACGACCAACGCTACCACCGCCGTCCCCCTGAGCCTCATCCCCTCGCAGAGCCGCCGATAGGCTCGCGACATGAGCATTCCCGTCGACGTCAGCCAGCTCGCTACGGAGCTCGAGAGGTTCGGTGCCTCGGCGTACGTTCTCACGGTGCGGGACGATTCGACCCCGCACGTCGCCCACGTCACCTTCACCCTGCAGGACGGCGCGCTTCGCTGCGGCGCGAGCCGAACCGCAGCGCGCAACGTGGCCGATCGGCCGACGATGTCGGTGTTGTGGCCGCCCTACGAGCCAGGCGGCTATTCGATGATCGTCGACGGCGACTGCGCGGTGGACGGCGACGAGTTGGTCATCACGCCGACGTCGGGCGTGCTGCACCGGCCTGCGCCGGCGCCGGAGGGGTCCGCCGCCGACTGCGGCTCCGATTGCGCGCCTCTCGGTTCCAGCACCTGACGTGGCCGGCCCACTCGCGGGAGTCCGCGTCCTCGAGCTCGGCAGCTTCATCGCCGGCCCGTTCGCGGGCCAGCTCCTGGGCGACTACGGCGCCGAGGTGATCAAGGTCGAGCCGCCCCGGCTCGGGGACCCGATGCGCAAGTGGGGGAAGTGCGACGCAAACGGTCACAGCTACTGGTGGCCGGCGATCGCACGCAACAAGAAGTCGGTCACGATCGATCTGCGCGACGACACCGGGCGGGACATCGTGCGGCGGCTCGTGGCGCAGTGCGACGTGGTACTGGAGAACTTCACACCGGGTCGCCTCGCAGCGTGGGGCCTCGGGTACAACGATCTCAGTGCAGACAACCCCGGCCTCGTGATGACCCACGTGTCGGGCTTCGGCCAGACTGGACCGCGGGCGACGGACCCTGGCTTCGGATCCATCGGTGAGGCCATGGGCGGCATCCGACACACGACGGGCTGGCCCGACCGCCAGTCGACGCGTGCCGGGATCAGCCTGGGAGATGCCATCGCGTCGCTCTTCGCGGTCATTGGGACAATGGCAGCCCTCAACGAGCGCCATTCCTCAGGTCGTGGCCAAGAGGTTGACGTCGCGATCTACGAGGCCGTCTTCGCGCTGATGGAGTCCACGGTGGTCGACTACGAACTTGCAGGCCACGTGCGTGGCCGATCCGGCTCGGTGCTGCCCGGGGTCGCCCCCTCCAATGTGTACGCGACCGCAGACGGAGCCGACGTGCTGATCGCAGGCAACGCAGACGCCATCTTCGAACGGCTGTGTGCGGCCATGGGGCGGCCGGAGCTGGCCACCGACCCCCGCTACGCCAAGCACGAGGCCAGGGGCGCCAATCAAGCGGAGCTCGACGAGCGCATCGATCGGTGGACGTCGAGCCTTCCCGTCGAACGGCTCGAGGAGCTGCTCGAGGAGCACGCCGTTCCCTACGGACGCATCTTCACCGCGCCGGACATGCTGTCTGACCCTCAGTTCGCCGCGCGCGAGATGATCCGCCGCTTCGACGACGAGATCCTCGCTGCCCAGATCCCGATGGCCGCCCCCGTCCCGCACTTTTCGCGCACGAAGGGCGAGATCGCGAGCCTGGGCCCCCGGTTGGGGGAGCACGCCCAGTTGCGCGAACGAGGCTTGATCGGCTGAATCGCCGGCAGTGGGCTGGAGTCGACCACGTCGAACGCGATGGTTCGCCGGTCCACGGCGACCCTGGTTCGCCGCCCGAACCGACCCATGACGAAGGCCGCTGCGCTGCCGATGGAGAGGGGCAACAGCCAACCGACCAGCCAGGCGCCGGGCATGAGGCGCAGCCCGACGAGCGCGACCGACAGCATCCAGACGCACG
>CAYUBX010000585.1:0-2793 GCA_964443165.1 uncultured Acidimicrobiales bacterium | reverse complement strand
GTCCTCCCGCCCGACCCCGACGATCCCGCCGACCGAGCCGAGGAAGAGCTGTTCACGATCGTTCCCCGCAAGCGGACGACCACATTCGACATTCGGCGGGCGATCGAGCTGATCGCCGACAAGGGGTCGTTCTTCGAGATCGGTCCGCTGTGGGGCACCGACCAGGTCGTGGGCTTCGTCCGCATGAACGGCCACCCCATGGGCGTGATCGCATCCGACTCGCGGCACGTCAACGGCGGTGCGCTCACGGCTGACGGGTGCGACAAGCTCACCCGCCACATCGACCTCTGCGACCTGTTCCACATCCCGATCCTCAACCTGTGCGACAACCCTGGCTTTGCAGTCGGGCTCGAGCACGAGATCAACGGGACGATTCGCAAGGGCGGCGAGTGGATGGTGGCGTTCGCTCAGTCGCGGGTGCCGATGTTCACCGTGCTGATGCGGCGGTCCTTCGGCGTGGCTGGCAACAACTACGCCACCCCACGACGCCAGTGGAACGCGCGGATCGTGTGGCCGGCCGCCGACGTCGGCGGCATCCCACCCGAGGGCGGGATCGAGGCCGCGTACAAGTCGCAGCTTGCCGAGGCGGAGGACCCGGTCGCCCTACGGGCCGAGATCGACGCCCGAATCGAGGCCGCCCGCGGACCCATCGGCCCGCTCAACCGGTTCCAGATGGAAGAGATGGTCGACCCGCGCGACACGCGACGGCTCGTGTGCGAGTGGATTCCCAACGCGTACCGACTCGTGAACCAGCCGGCGCGGATCACCCAGCGCGACCTGATGTTCCGCCCCTGAAGAGGCCTAGCGGTTGCCGTCGAAACCGCCTACGAAGCGCGCCATGCGGTGCGGATTCTCGCCATCGGGCCGTTCGGTGTGGGGCCAGTAGCCGGACGGATCGCCGTCGGCCACGTGGACCGCGCCGAAGATCCAGTTGTCTCCCCCGGCCACCGCCCGGACATCGGCCCCGATGTATCTCAGGGCAACACCGCATCGCCGGCGATCGCTCACGTTGGCCCGACTCCCGTGCAGCATGAGATCGGTGTGAAGGCTGACCTCGCCGGCAGCCAGCTCGTTGACGAACGTGTCCTCGAAGCCGGCGTGGTCGCTGACCCGCCGGTTGAGGACCACCGTTCCGTCGAGTTCCAACTCGTCGTGGGCGAGGTCACCGAGAAGGTGACTGCGCGGAACGAAGTGCATCGCTGAGTTGTCGTCGTCCACATCGTCGATCGCGAGCCACATGGTGACACTGCGGGTGGGTGTGAAGGGCCAATAGTTCGCGTCCTGGTGGAGAGGAACCTCCATCCCATCGCCGGGAAGCTTGCAGAACACGTGGCAGCTCCACAGCACGAGCTCCGGACCGAGGATGTCGACCGCGTAGTCGACGAACATCGGGTGAGTCACCAGGTCGTGCACCCCTGCACACACCTGGTGGTACTGGTTGATCGAGTAGCTGTTGCGGCGATCGTCCGCCTCGACGACCTCACCGATCAGCCAATCCGCGTAGTCCCGGACCTCATCGACCTCGGCAGGCGACAGGCCCGGCAGTGGGCTGAGGAAGCCGTCCCGGTTGAATTGTGCGACCTGCGCAGCGGTCAGGCGTCGTCCATCCCGCTCGGCAGAGGGCCGGAACGACAGGTCACGATCCGTCTCGTCGAAGCGGAAGACATCTTCGCCTGGCATGACGTCAGCCTAGGAAGCGCCGATGGAGAGAAGGTTCTCCACTGGGCGGTACAACTCTTCGATGTAGTCGATGTCGTCGGGATCGAGCTGCATCTGGACAGCCTCGACGAGCTGGTCCAGCTGTTCCACCTTCGACACACCGACCACCGGCGAGGTGATCTCCGGTTTGTTGGCCAGCCAGGCGAGCGCGACCTGAGCCGGGCGCGCCCCGAGCTTCTCCGCCACCTCGATGACCCGGTCGGCGATCTCGAAATCGGCGTCGCCACGGTAGAGGCCCTCGGTGCGCTCGCGGTCCTGGCCCTGCGATCGGGAGGTAGATCCGCCGCCGAAGCCCCCTCGGTACGAACCCGCGAGGATCCCGCGGGCGAGTGGCGACCACGGCATCAGAGCCACGCCGGTCGATGCGCAGTAGGGGTTCATCTCCCGCTCCTCTTCGCGGTAGATGAGGTTGTAGTGGTTCTGCATCGAGACGAACTTCGTGAACCCGTTCATCTCCGCCGTGAGCTGCAGCTCGGCGAACTGCCAGGCGAACATCGACGAGCCGCCGAGGTAGAGCACCTTGCCGGCACGCACCAGGTCGTGCAGCGCATCGAGGGTCTCTTCGATCGGAACGACAGCCTGGCCGGGCACCGCATGCGGGTGGCGGTGGATGACCAGGTGGTCGACGTAGTCGAGGCCGAGCCGACCGAGGGAGGCGTCCACGCCCTCGATGATGTGCTTGCGAGACAGACCGCCGGAGTTGGCGCCGCGGCCCATGGGCATCGAGATCTTGGTGGCGAGCACGTACTCGTCACGGGGCAAGAGCTCCCGCAAGAGCTGTCCGACCACCTCTTCGCAAGCCCCGAGCCCGTAGATGTCTGCGGTGTCGAAGTAGAAGAGCCCGCGGTCGATCGCCGCTTCGAAGATCGGACGAGCGGCATCGATGTCGAGTGTCCAATCGCCCTGGTGACCACGTCCGGGGATCCCGAAGTTCATCGTGCCGAGGCACAACTCCGACACCCGCAACCCGCTGTTCTGACCCAACTGGACCTGCTTGAGCATGCAGCGAACCTACGACAAGTTGAGTCACTTCGGTGTCAGACACCGAAGTGACTCAACTCCGAAGTGACTCAA
>CAYUBX010000584.1:0-2795 GCA_964443165.1 uncultured Acidimicrobiales bacterium | reverse complement strand
GCTCGAGGATGAGGTCGAGGAGTCGGGGATGGATGGACGGCCAGATCGATCCATTGGCGGACTGATACCCGCCCGACGGCGGACCCTGGTCGTCGCCACCACCGATCGAGCCACCCGACGGTTGCCAGTCGGGGATGTCGAGGGCCCAGGGGGTGTGATCGTCGCCCGGCTCGTTGGGCCCGCCGGGCGCTGTCGCAGTGAGGTCGCCCATGTCGTCCACCGGGACGATGACCTCGATGTCGAGCTGTTTGGTTCGGCCGACGTCGACCACGGCGACATCGCGCGCCCGACCACCCTCGACACCACCGAGGAACCGGGCGATCTCGTCAAGTGGTCGCTGGGTCGCCGACAGCCCGATGCGCTGCGGCGAGCCGTTGGTGATCTCCTCGAGCCGTTCGAGTGAGAGGGCCAGGTGCGATCCACGCTTGGTGGCAGCGACGGAGTGGATCTCGTCGATGATCACCCACTGGACGTTGCGCAGCGTCTCCCGCGCCCGGGAGGTGAGCATGAGGTACAGCGACTCTGGCGTCGTGATCAGAATGTCCGGCGGCCGGCTGATCAACCTCCGACGTTCGTCGGCTGGGGTGTCACCCGACCGGATGCCAACCGTCGGAACGTGCACGTCTTCGCCCGATCGCTCGGCGGCAAGCCGGATGCCCTGGATCGGTGCGCGCAGGTTCTTCTCCACATCGACGGCGAGCGCTCGCAACGGGGAGATATAGAGCACGCGGGTACGATCGAGCTTGTCGGGCACCTGCTCGGACATCACGCGGTCGATGCCCCAGAGGAAGGCGGCCAGCGTCTTGCCGCTGCCCGTGGGGGCCAGGATCAGGCTGTGCCGGCCATCGGCGATCGCCGACCACCCCTCGGTTTGGGCTGCCGTGGGCTCGGCGAATGACGTCGTGAACCACTCACGAACGACAGGCGAGAACCTCTCCAAGGCCATCGTCCGAGCTTAGGGACGGGGTGGAACAGTCGGTCATCTCGAGGCGGTGCACCGACTGCCGCTCGCCTCCGCTGCGGATGCGGAAGGTCACTCCGCGAGGACGGCGGGCAAGGGGCGGTGGTGAACCACCGCGAGGCGCTTGGTCGAACGGGTCAGCGCGACGTACAGCGCGCGGAGGCCCTGCGGCTCCTCCTCGAGGATCGCTGCGGGCTCCACCACCACGGTGCCGTCGAGCTCGAGACCCTTCACCAATTGCACAGGGACCAGCGCGACCCGCGGGTGGAGCGAACCCGTGACGTTGCGGCTCGCCGTGGTCGCCCGACCGAAGTCGATACCCCGACGCGACAACTCCTCATCGATCGCATCGATCACGCTGCCGGGCGCAACGACGGCGACGCTCCCGCCGTCGAGGGCAACGCTCTCCTCCATCACCACGTCGACGGCGCGCTGCACCAGTACGGCCCCGGTATCGTGCCCGTTGCTCGACATCGCCGCGACGATCCGCGGGGGTGAGCCCACCGAACGAACGGCCGTCGGCGGCGTGAGTTCGGGCGCCGCGACAGCGAGAACCCGGTTCGCGAGAACCAGGTTGGGGGCTGGGATCCGGTAGCTCAGCGTCAGCTCGCGAGTGCGCGGGCCGGCCGACGTCACGGGCAGGTGTGCCAGCACGCCATCCCAGTGAGCGGCCGCGCCAGGCGAGGTGGCCTGCGCGATGTCGCCCACGACGGTCATCGAACCGTTGAGCGAGCGGCGGGCGATCATCCGCAGTGCCATCGGCGTGTGGTCCTGTGCTTCGTCCACGACGATGTGGCCGTACGTGCGCACCTCGGGATCTCGAGCCTTGCGCTTGGAGTCGAGTCGGGGGCCGAGCCCGTCGTATGCCTCGTCGAGCAACGCGACGTCCTCGTCGCTCCAGCGGTACTCGTCGGGATCCTCGCCACGTTCGCGGAAGAGGGCGCCGTACTCCACGTCGGAGAGCTGATCCCGGCCAGCGGAGGCGAGAAGGGCTCGCGACCCGAAGAGGTCCCGCAAGAGCTGCGCGGGTGTCAGGACCGGCCACATCCGCTCGAGAGCGGCCACCACATCGGGGTGCCGTCGCAGCCGCGAGCGGACGACGTCGGGATCGGGGAGCGACCGATGCGATTCGGCCAACGCGGCGAAGACCTCGCTCTCCACGAATCGCCGGGCCGCGTTGTGACGGCGATACCGCCGCGCCGCCTCGCGCACGATCGCCCGCGACCGATCACGATCGAGGCGGAGCCGGACCAGGCCGAAGCCGACGACGAGATCCTCGGGAAGCGCCCGCTGGCGATCCCGAACCGCCCGGCGGATGACCTCCACCATGCGGGCGTCGCCCTTCACGGCGGCGGTCACCGACTCGTCGACGAGCCGGAAGCGATCGTCGGGGAAGAGCTCACCGTAGAGATCAGCGAGCACGGACAGGTGGACGCCCGCCTCGCCGAGACTGGGCAGAACCTGCTCGATGTAGCGAAGGAACAGCCGATTGGGTCCGACGACCAGCACGCCCTGGCCTTCGAGAGGGAATCGGTGGGTGTACAGCAGGTAGGCCGCGCGATGGAGGGCGACGACGGTCTTCCCGGTGCCCGGACCGCCCTGGACGATCAGCATGCCCTTGAGCACGTCGCGGATGATCTCGTCCTGTTCGCCCTGGATCGTGGCGACGATGTCTCGCAGCCGGCCGTCGCGGTTCTGGTCGAGCGCGGCCAACAGGGCCCCGTGACCCTGGAAACCGTTGTCGAGCTGATCGAGATCGAAGAGTTCGTCCTCGAGGTCGAGGACCTGGCGGCCCCGGCTCACGAAGTGGCGCCGTCGGACGAGCCCCATCGGG
>CAYUBX010000583.1:0-2814 GCA_964443165.1 uncultured Acidimicrobiales bacterium | reverse complement strand
GGAGTGCCGAGGGTCAGTGCCGCTATCGCGCAAGGCAGCGCGACGGCAGGCGGGTCAGCTCGATTCGATTGCGTCCCGCGAAGCATCACTCCGTTCCATCATCGCGCCGCGACCGGTGGACGCCGGGCTGGTGCTGGGTTGGATCCTTCACGCTTGACCTACTGGTCACCGTGTCGCGTCTACTGCTCGACGCTCGACCCATCTACCGGTCGCCCTCGGGCATCTACTACCGGCCGGCAACGGCCCGCCGGCGGCTTCAGGCGAGGTCGATGCGGTGGCGGTCGGCGAGCTGGGCAACCAAATCAGCGACGGCGGTGTTGATGAGTTCAGCAGCGGCCCGGATGACCCCCGATGGTGGCGTAGAGGGCGTAGCTCCAGTAGCCGTCGGGCCACCAGACGGCTTCGTCGAGCAGGTCGGATTCGAGCCCGGCCCGCACCGCAGCAGTGGTGTGGATGGCGTAGGTGATGCGCCGGTTCTGTTTGCCATTGAAGTCCACTTCGGGCATGTACCGGGCGGTGAAGTCCTCGAGCGGGACCGGGTGGCCCCGGTCGATACCGGCCAGCGGGCATCGGCGCCTAGGCCCATGTTGATCTCGCCGGGGGAGGCGTTGTTCTTCGGGTTGCAGGTCAGCCACTGACATCGCGATGTCGACAGGATCGACGGCGTCGGTGACGCCTTGGAGGAGGCGTCGGATCGCTTCGGTGCGGTCCTGGTCGCCGGGCTGGCTCGGCGCCACGGACCACACGGTAGGTCGTTGCGCGAATGCCCATCCGGGGGTGTCGGCAGCCGAGGGAGTCCAGTCGGGTTGTCGCGCCAGAGCCTTTGGGGTGTCCCTGGGTGGTCATGGGCTGGCTTGCCTCGACACTCGAACTCGGATCGGTGCGCAGTCCCTGCTCGGTGGGTCGAGCCCACCCGGAGTGTCGTTGCCGGTGTCCCATCTGCCGCGGTGGCGGGCCCACAGGTAGTCGGGCGAGCAGCGAGACGGCGTTGAGAGCACAGGGCTCGGCGCGGGAGTGGGGAGGTTGTGATGGGGTCGGGTGATTTGCGGCTGGTTTACACGGTGGTCGAGGCCGCTGAGTTGTTGGGTATCGGCCGATCGACCGCGTATGAGCTGGTGGCCCGCGGTGAGCTGGCCACGGTTCGGCTCGGCCGCCGAGTCGTGGTGACTCGCCCCACCCTCGCCGCGCTGCTCGGCTTCGAACCCCCACTACCCCGCGAGCTCGATGCGACCCGCCGAGCCCTGACCGAACCGGCGACTCCTGCTACCACACCGATCCGGTACACCACGCGCCGCCGCCAAGCCGATGGCGACGGCCAGTCCTCCCTGTTCAGCGCCTGACACGCCGGCCATGCACCTACTACCCATCTCGCGACTTCAACGACAAGAAGTGACAGACGGGTGCACAGTCTGTGCCGCGAGATGGCGCTGTCCGAGCGGTAGGTGGTGGCGGTGACGGCGCGGGTGACCACCCTGAAGGGGTCCGAGGCGGGCGCGTACTACGTGGAGGCGTTGCCGTCCTATTACCTCGACTCGGGCGAACCCAAGGGCGTCTGGCACGGCACCGGCGCCCGATTGCTCGGCCTCGAAGGCCAGGTGGCGGATGAGCAGTTCTTGCGGATCATGGCCGGCCTCACCCCCCACGGCGCCGGCGACGAGCGGTTGGGTCGGGCCTACAACGACACCTCGGTGAGGGGGTTCGATATCACTGCGTCGGCTCCGAAGTCGGTGTCGGTGCTGTTCGCGGTCGGTGAACCACAGATCCGCACCGAAGTGCTCGCAGCGCACGACGAGTCGGTGGCTGCGATGTTGTCCTGGGTGGAAGCCCACGCGCATACCCGCTACCGCATCAACGGACAAGTGGCAGTGGTGGACGCGGAGGGGATCATCGCCGCCACCTTTCGTCAGCACACCTCCCGAGTGTTGGACCCCGAGATCTACACCCATGTGGTGATCGCCAACCGGGTCCGCTCCCCCGACGGTCGCTGGCTCGCCCTCGACGCCCGAACGTTGAAGCTGGACCAGCGCACCCTGTCCGCGATCTACCACTCGACCCTGCGAGCCGAGCTCACCGAACGCCTCGGTGTGGGTTGGCAGGAACCTTTGAACGGGATCGCGGAGATGGCTGACGTTCCTGACGCGGTGTTGGAGGAGTTCTCCACCCGCACCGCCGCAGTGCAACACAGGGTCGATGAGAAACTCGATCGGTTCATCGACACCATGGGCCGTGAACCCACCGCACGGGAGCGGTGGCAACTCGAACGCGAAGCCGTCATCGACTCCCGACCCGCCAAACACCATCCCGCCGACGCCGGCTCCTTGCATGCGGGCTGGGTCGAGCAACTCAAAACCCTCGGTCACCGACCCGAGCAGGTCGTGCGTGACGCGATCAACCAGACCCGCGGCCGGGACCTCAACCCGAAGGTCCTGGCTGGCACCATCACCACCGCGGTCACCGCGTTGTCGGAGAAGCAGTCCAGTTGGCGGCCCGCTGAGCTCACCCGAGAACTTGCCGCCGCCCTCCCCACAGACGTGGTCCTCGGCACCATCGACGTGGTGGAGCTCTTGGATGGGCTCACCACCCTGGCCATCGACCAGCATTGTGTCGACATCTCACGACCCATCCCCGAGGGGGCGCCGCTGCGGCGGGACGGGCGGCCGGTCTGGGAATCAGTAGCCGACCGGGCCCTCACCACTCCCGAGATCCTGGCCCAAGAAGAACGACTCCTCGCCTGGGCCGAACGCCGCAACACCCGCATCGCCACCGACTCCGCTGAAGCACCGACCCGGTGCACAGTCGAGATGACCGGCCCCC
>CAYUBX010000582.1:0-2816 GCA_964443165.1 uncultured Acidimicrobiales bacterium | reverse complement strand
GACGTGGCTGTAGGCGGACAGGGACACGTGGACGATGCCCGGCCAGCGCCGTGCGATCTCTTCTCGCCCGAAGCCCAGTGCCTCGAGTGCGCCCGGCCGATAGCCCTGAACGATGACGTCCGCAGAGTCGAGAAGCGACTCCATCGTCTGGCGGCCGGCGGTGCAACGGAGATCGACGTGGGTCGCCTGTTTGCCGAAGCCCATGTCCATCACGCACGTCTCGACCGTCGGAACATGCGCCGCGCCGACTCGCAGAACCTCGGCGCCGTGCTGCGCGAGGACGCGCCCACAGGTGGGCCCGGCGATGATGCGGGTCAGGTCGAGCACCTTCACACCCGCGAGCGGGCGCCCGGTCGGAGCTCGACGCGCAGGGGCCTCGCCGATCCGGCTGATTTCGAGAAGCGGGAGGCCAGCTACAGCCGCGCCCTGCGGGTGGGTCCCCCACTCTGCGGAGCTTCGAAGCATGGCGGCGCACATTCCGACATCCGCCAGGCTCTGCTCCAGGCGCTCTGCTGGCCAGCCGGTCGCGATCGCCTCCTCGACCGCTTCCCGGCTGTCCTCGCACTGCAGAAGCGAGACCACTCCGGCTCTGTGGTGGGGGAAGTTGCAGTGCAGCTGGATCCATCTGTCGTCTGCGCAGCGGTAGTAGCCGGACACCGGATCCCAGAGGCGAGGGGCCTCACCGTCGCGGCGAAGCAGTCGCTCGCTTCGAAAGAGTGCCGCGGCCCAGCCCGACTGGATGACGGGCAGCTCGGTGACGCCTCCGGACGCCCGCGTCAACTGCGCCGCGGTGAGCGTCGCCACGCCGATACACGCGGACGCGAACTCGGTGACCCGAAAGACCGACGGCAGCGCGACCTCGGGGCCTGCCCACCGCAGCTCGTCGACCCGTTGCCGCTCCCCGCCGAGTTGGTGCCACAGCTTTCGAGCGATGTCGGATATGGCCACCCGGGCAGTCTCGCACGATGCTCCGCGTGTCCCTGAGAGCGCTGTGTGTCCGGCGAGCGACCAAAAACCAGGCACTCGGCCCGCTTCTTCCGGCGTGCGCGACCTGGACTAGCGTCGGTCGCTCGGGATCGAGTCAGTAGGGGGGTCATGATCCACGCCGTGCGTGCTGCGCTGCTCACGTCGGAGTGGGGTCCGCGCGTCGTTCCGCCCCCATACGACTCGCTGTCCCCCGATGCGCGAGCGGTTCATCTCGAGCAGTACCCCGACTCCTTTCTCCATGTCGCCCGGTCGGCGGGCATGGGGCACGGGCACCCGACCGAACACCGCCGGCTCGCCGTCGAAGGTGATGCATCCCTCCAGCGGCTCCTCGCGTCCGGGGCCTATTCGCCTCGATCGGCGTCGCGCCTGTGCGTCCAGCGCATTCGGTCCGCTGATGGTGAGCAACACGCTGTCCTCGGCGCCATCCGGTCGGGCGAACGGCGGCTTCTTCCCCACGAAGAAGTGCACCCCGGTCGGGTGCGGGCTCTCGCTGCGCACTTTGGGGTGGTCGGCGCGATGTCGAGCCCTGTGGTCGTCACGTCGCGCTTCAGCCATTCGGACCGGTCGCTCATCGACCGGGCGATCGGCACCGCGCCGCTCCGTGAGCTCACCGCGTCGGACGGCACGGAGATCACCCTGTGGGGCGTGGACGAGCCCGCCTTCGATGTCGGCGGCGATCTCTACGTGGTGGACGGTCACCACCGCGTTGCAGCCGCGGCGCAGGCGCGCTTCGACCAGCTCTTCGTGGCATATGTGCCCCCCGAGGACCTCCTCGTCGACAGCTTCGATCGAGTCGTCGACGAGCTGGCGGTGATGCCGCGGCGGGTGGCCGAGCTGTTGAGCCCCTACTGCGAGGTGTCAGAGGTCCCCGACGCCAAAGAGGCCCATCCCCTCGAGACGGGCACGATCCTGTTGCAGCTCGGTGGTCAGTGTCTTCTCGCCCGTCGGCGCGAGATCCGTGGATTGGACTCCGAGTTCATCCACGACACGGTGCTGCCTGCAGCGTTCGACATCACCGAGGTGTCCGACCCGCGCCTCACCTACCGCCCGTCGCAGGCGGTCGCCGAGGACGAGCCGGTCGTGATCTCGTCCGCGCCGGTCGAGCTGAACGAGGTGCTGAAGGTCGCCGATCGGGCCGGCGTGATGCCCCCCAAGTCGACCTACTTCGTGCCCAAGGCGCGGTCCGGCGTGATGCTGGTTCCCTGCTGAGCGCCCGTTCGCGGGTCACGAGCGCTCGCGCTTGCGCGTCATGATCTCCGCCAGTCGAGGGGCCTCGCCGGGCGTCGACCACGGGCACACGGCGATGCAGATTCCGCAGCCGTAGGACGCCGCGAAGTACGGCATGCACCGGTCGAAGTCCACGTACCACCGTTCGTGGCCGCGGACGAGTCGCTCCTCGTGGGCGATCGCGTCGGGTGGACAGGCGTCCGCGCACACCCGACAGCCGTGACAGAAGTCGTCGGCGCCAAACACGACTGGTGCCTCCGTCTCGAGAGGGAGATCGGTGAGCACGCAGGCGAGGCGGAACGAGCTGCCCAGCTGATCGTTGATCAACGAGCCGTGCTTGCCGAGCTCGCCCAGTCCTGCCGCGATCGCTGCAGGCAGCATGAGCATCGGTCCTGCTCCGGGTCCCCCGTGACCTTCGGCCTGGTAGCCCTGCTCTCGGATCCAGTCCGCGAGCGCCCGCGCGGCGCGGGTGCCCCGGTTGTACTGACGATGTACCTCCATCGCGGAGGTCTTCTCCGGCGCCGTGGCCAGCTCGGCGTGGTCCATGCGCAGCCCTAGCACCACGACGAACGAACGGTCGGACGACCGTCCCTCGTAGAACC
>CAYUBX010000581.1:0-2818 GCA_964443165.1 uncultured Acidimicrobiales bacterium | reverse complement strand
AATCCGTCGTCGACCAGCTCGTCGATCTGTTGCCGGATCGCGGCCGCTACAGGCGCGTTCGACTCGAGAACGTTCTGGCCATCGCACTCGGGGCAGAGGGTTGTGGCCTTGAGGTCGTACGCCCGCTCATCGTCGGTCGCGGGCGGGTCGTCTGCGGTGACCACGATCGCGACGGAGGTCGCCATCGCCACCAACACCGCCACCCACAGGCCTCGCCGCACGAGGGCCGTGGTCACGACTCCTCCGCAGCGGCGAGCAGCTGCGCGATGTGGCGATCGAGCAGATCGGCGGTGATGCGACCCTTATACCGGTTGACCACGAAACCCGACGGAGCGATGAGAAACGTCTCGGGGGGCCGAAGGACGGCGAACTTCACCGCGAACTCCGCCTCGGGATCGCGCACGACCGGCCAGTCGCCTCCGAGACGCTGGAAGAAGGCTCTCGCTTCTTCCTCCCGGTCGCCGAACGGAATGCTCACGACGAGAGCATCGTCGGGGTGGCGCTGCGCGAACTCGACGAGCTCGGGGTGTTCCTGTTCACACGGCACACACCAACTGGCGAAGAAGTTGACGAGCACCCACTTGCCCCGCGCCTGGTCGATGTCGAAGGGCTCGCCGTCGAGGGTCGTGCCGGCGACTTCGGGAACCACCTGGTTGATGAGGGGCGATTCTCCGTCGAAGTCGGTGCCACCATCTCGTGTCCACAACAGCACGACCAGACCGATCACCACGACGGCTGCAGCGACCGCCGCCATCCGGACGGGGCCTCCCGTATCGGGAGACGGCGAGTCGCTCTCGGCGGGCTCCGTCATACGAGCGCCGGCTCCCGCTCGGGCTCACCCGGCTCGGCGGGCGGCTCCGGCTCCTCGCTGTCCGGCAGATCGCGCCGACGCTGGGGCACGAGGGCGAGAAGCGTGCCGAGACCGAGGACGCCACCGCCCACCCACATCCACGCGACGAGCGGCTGGATGAGGACTCGGATCGCCACCTCGTCCTCACCCTCGTCCGGCAGCACCGCCAAGACGAGGTAGACGTTGTCGACCCACCCCGTGCTTACGCTCGGGGTGGGGATCGGGCGGCCGAACGTGGGGAATCGGGTGACGGCCGGCGAGTAGATCCCGCGGCCCTCGATGTCGATCTGGGCGCTCACGACGCGGTTGAGGCCGTCCATCCGGTCCACGAGTCCAACGAACCGCACCTCGTAACCGGCAACCGAGCCGGTCTCCCCGGGAGCGAGCACGAACTCGCCCTCCTCGGAGTACGCGCTGCTGGCGACGAACCCGAACGCGATCAGCGCGACGCCGATGTGCGCGATCATCCCGCCACCGGCCCGCCCAGTAATCCCGCTGAGTCCCTGCCGTCGAACCGCCAGCAGGAGATGTCGGACCGCTGCACCGATCGTGAATCCGCCGAGCCCGAGCCCGAGCAGGGCCCACAGCCCGGTCGCCCCGCCGAGCGCCGCCACGAGCATCGTGATCGCCGCAGCAGCCGCGGGTCCGAGAAGCCGCTCGATCAGCACCGAGGTCGATGTCGACCGCCACGTCAACAGCGGCGAGATGCCCATGAGGAACAGCAGAGCGATCCCGATCGGCATCAGCATCGTGTCGAACCACGGCGCACCGACCGCGATCCGGTCACCGTTGACCGCTTCGACCACGAGAGGGAACACGGTGCCCAACAGGACGAAGAACGCGAACGCTGCGAACAAGAAGTTGTTGGCGAGGAACGAGCCCTCGCGGGACACAGGCGAGTCGATCGAGCCGGGCGAACGCAGGCGATCACCGCGCCAGCCGATCAGCCCGACGGACGCGATCACGATGGCGGTGAAGAAGGCGAGGAAGAGCGGACCGATGCTCGACTCGGAGAACTCGTGCACCGACCGCACGACTCCGGAGCGGGTGAGGAACGTGCCGAAGATCGTCAGCGCGAAGGTGGCGAGGAGGAGACAGAGGTTCCACACCCGCAACATGCCGCGACGTTCCTGGACGATCACCGAGTGGATGAACGCTGTCCCGGTGAGCCACGGCAGAAAGGACGCGTTCTCCACCGGATCCCACGCCCAGTAGCCGCCCCACCCGAGCACCTCGTAGCTCCACCAGGCACCGAGAAGGATGCCGATGCCGAGGCTGCCCCAGGCGATCATCGTCCACACCCGCGTGGCGACAAGCCAGCCTTCGCCCAGGCGACCCGTGACGAGCGCGCCGACTGCGAACCCGAACGGGACCGTGAAGCCGACGTATCCCAGATAGAGCATGATCGGGTGGATCGCCATCAACGGATGGTTGCGGAGCAGCGGGTTGAGCCCATTGCCTTGCGCCGGCGCCACGTCGAGGGTGGTGAAGGGGTCGGCCGGAAACACCAGCAGCCCGAAGAAGAAGGCGCCAACGACGAGCATGGTCAGGAGCGACCACGCCACCAGCCGATCCTCGATCCGGGCACGGAAGACGAACGCTACCGCTCCGACGTAGACGCAGAGCACCAGTGCCCACAGGAGCAACGACCCCTCGAGGGCGCCCCACAGAGTGGCGACCTTGTAGACGAGCGGCGTGTCGGTCGTGGAGTTCTCTGCGACGTAGGTGAGCGAGAAGTCGTCGCGCAGCAGCGCCACCTCCATCGCGATCGTCGCGAGGACGGCTCCGCTGACCATCACAGCCACCCACAGCAACGAGCGGCGCTGGCGCGCTGTGTCGCGGGTGGCGAGGGCGAGACCGAGCCCCGCGCCTCTCTGTACTGGCGGCAGTGGCTCGACCGCGAGGCGGATCTCGCGCGCCACCTGCAGAACGCCGAGCAGGGCACCGACGAGGCGATCTACCACCTGC
>CAYUBX010000580.1:0-2819 GCA_964443165.1 uncultured Acidimicrobiales bacterium | reverse complement strand
GGCCTCGTCCACTACGGCGCCTACGCGATGAACGTGATGCGCATCGAGAAGGGCTACAAGGCGATGGGCTCGGAGTTCACCACCGAGATCAGCCCCGTCGAGGCCCGGATCGAGCGCTTCATCGACACCTCCAAGCCGTTCATCGGCAGCGACGTGGTGGCCGAACGGCTGGCCCAGGACGCTGCGGAGCTCTCGATGGTCCTCGTCTATTGCGAAGTCGACGCCAGCGACACCGACTGCCGAGGCAACGAGCCGGTGTACGAGGGCGACGAGATCGTGGGCATCACCACGTCGGGCACGTACGGCCACACGGTCGGCAAGAGCCTGGCTTTCGCGTACGTCGACCCCCACCTCGAAGCCGCCGGCTCAGAGTTCGAGATCCTCTTGATGGGCGAACGACGTCGCGCCACGGTTCTCGCCGAACCGGCCCACGACCCCACGAACGAGCGCCTCCGGAGGTAGGGACGTGTCTTCGCCGCAATCGTCGCTCGACCCTGACGGGCCTCGCTCCTCTGCGGATCCTCCCGCGCGGCGACGCACCGGCGGCCGAAGCGCTCGGGTCGCCAAGCGGATGGCGCCGCCTCCTCCTGAAGCGCGGGCGATTCATCCCGGCATGCCCGGGGGTGCGTATCGTCCCCTCGACGACTCTGCGCTCGAGACCGTGTTCACCACCGCCCTCGACCTGCTCGGCACCGTCGGGATGGGCCAGGCAACGCCCGAGATCATCGAGGTCGTCACCGCGGCCGGCGGAGCCGTCGACGGCGATCGCCTTCTCTTCCCGGCCGAACTGGTCCGCGGCGCGATCGACACCGCGGCGAAGGAGTTCACCCTTCACTCGTTCGACGACGACAGCCGGTCGGTGCAGATCGGCGGCGACCGCGTGCACTTCTCCACCGCCGGCGCTGCGGTCACGATGCTCGATCCCGGGACCCGCGAGTTCCGGGAGAGCACGGTTCGCGATCTCTACGACGTCGGCCGACTGGTCGACACGCTCGACAACATCCACATCTTCGTCCGCACGGTCGTGTGCCGGGACATGGAGACCGCCCGCGAGCTGGATCTCAACACCGCCTACGCAGTGATGACATCCACTACCAAGCCGGTGGGAACGTCCTTCTTCCAGCCCGAGCACGTGCACGAGGTCGCCCGAATGTTCGACATCGCGCTCGGGGGTCCGGGCGAGTTCCGTAAGCGGCCGTTCTGCCTAGCTAACAGCACCTTCGTCGTTCCGCCGCTTCGGTTCGCAGAGGACTCCGCGCTGTGCCTCGCCGAGCAGGTGCGGGTGGGCATGCCGATCAATCTGCTGTCGGCCGGCCAAGCCGGAGCCACCTCGCCTGCCGCGCTGGCCGGCTCACTGGCCCAGGCTCTCGCCGAGTGCCTCGCAGGGCTGACGTTCGTCAACCTCCTCGCACCCGGCCACCCCTGCACCATGGGCATGTGGCCGTTCGTGTCCGACCTCCGCACCGGAGCAATGAGCGGCGGATCGGGCGAAGAGGCGGTGCTCAACGCCGCAGCGGCCCAGCTCCTCAACTGGATGGGTCTACCCTCCGGCGTCGCCGCAGGGATGGCCGACTCCAAGCTCCCGGATCATCAAGCCGGACACGAGAAGGCGCTGACCGTCGCGCTTGCCGCCCACGCCGGGGCCAACGTCGTGTACGAATCGGCCGGGATGCTCGCGAGCCTGCTCGCCTGCTCGCTCGAAGCACTCGTCATCGACAACGACATGCTCGGAGCGGTCATGCGGACCGTGCGCGGCATCGAGGTCGATCCCGGCACCCTTTCGGCCAGCGTGATCAACGACGTCGTGAACGGGCCCAACCACTTCCTAGAACACGAGCAGACGCTGACGATGATGCAGTCCGAGTACATCTATCCCACCGTCGGCAATCGGCTGAGCCCCGAGGATTGGGGCGACGCCGGGCGGCTCGACGCGCGGGAAGCTGCCGCCAAGGTCGTGGCCGACGCGCTCGCCACCCACCACCCGAGCCACATCAGCGCCGAAGCCGACGCTGAGATCCGCGCCCGCTTCCCCATCCACCTCGAGAGGTAACGGTTCCGGGATCAGTCGGCCAGCGTGGACGGGTGTGCGGGGGGTGCGGCAGCCCAGAACCAGCCGGCGCCCAGGCCCGCGCCGGCCGCGAGCACGAGGAAGCCGATCGTGAACGATCCCGTCGCATCGGCGAGGGCTCCTGCGACGATCGGCCCGAGGATCATCCCCGACATGATCACGAGCGAGGAGAAGCCCATGATCTTCCCGAAGTCGGTTGCGCCGAAGTAGTCGGCCCGCATCGCCTGCTGCAACGGTCCACGCACTCCCCACGCGAGTCCGTGGGTCAACACGAAGAGCCACACCATCACCGGACCGTTGGCCACCGCGAGCAGCACGAGCCCGATCGAGTGGCCGAACATCGCGATGGTCGTCAGCTTTCGCTTGTCGTAGCTATCGCCGAGCGTTCCGCCGATCAACTGACCCACGCCCATCATCGCTGGGAGCGCGCCGACCACGAAGGCGATGTGCAGACCGGAGAGATGGATCTCCTCTTCGAGATACACCGCCAGGTGTGCCATCGCTGCCCCGACCACCAGAAGTGCCGAGGCGTGACCGAGCGAGATGAACCAGAAGGCCCGGGTCCTCATCGCCTCGGAAGCTGTGAAGTGAACGGCGGTGGGGAGATCCGCAGTCGCGGGGCGCGGCGGCAGCACATTCTTCGGATCGTCTGGATCGATGCCGTCGACGAACTCCCCTACCTCCGACGGGCGCCGATCGAAGTGCCGCGCCAGCGGGATGATGACCACCAGGACGACGATCGCAGCGATCC
>CAYUBX010000579.1:0-2820 GCA_964443165.1 uncultured Acidimicrobiales bacterium | reverse complement strand
GGGGGGTAGCCTTGAGACGCGGGTGAGGCCCATCCACTTGCTCCCGCCCACGTCGGGCGGGGTCTCACGGTGGACCTGGAGGGTTCGTGTGGTGGGGGGGCGGGAGTGGTCGTGTCGGAGCGCCGCCGTGGGCGTGACAGGGAGAAGGACGACGTCCCAGTCCTCGAAGAAGGTCCGCCACTTGGCCCGCTGTTGCAGGCGGCGCTCGTTCCAGCCGAGCCACTCTCGATGCCGCATCGCCGCGTGCCAGATCCCCAGCTCGCCGTGCGGTTCGGATTGCGTCGCGATCTCCTCGAGCTCGGCGAGCGTCCAGGTCCCGGCCTCGGCTGCGCTGAGCAGGTGGAAGAAGGTGTCGACGGCCTTCTCGAAGGTGAACGCTGGTCGGGCCTCGTGGTCGACGGTGGCGCCGGCGTCCTCGAGGGCGGTCGCCGCTCCGAGCAGCAGGTCCCGGTATCGGCTGTCGATCGGGCAGGTCTCCTCATCGAGCCACACCGCGACCCGGAAGTCCGTGATCTCGCGGTGCCGGGCCGGCGGCAGGTCGACGGAGTAGGCGACCGAGTTCCACGCGTCGGGGCCGGCCAACACGTCGAGCGCCATCTCCAGGTCGTCGACGTCGCGCGCCATCGGACCGGCGACCGCGATGTCGGCCTGGCTGAGGGTGCCGGGCATACCGGGGATCTGGCCGAGCGCGGACACCAACGCGTAGCTCGGCTTGTGACCCATCACCCCCGACCAGTGCGACGGGATGCGGATCGAGCCGCCGATGTCCGAGCCGAGCTCAAGGGGGGTGTAGCCCGCGGCGAGCGCCGCCCCCGATCCCCCCGACGAGCCGCCGGGGGTGTGGTCGATGTTGAACGGGTTTCCGGTGGTTCCGTAGACCTTGTTGTACGACTGCATGTCGCCGGCCCAGATGGGCAGGTTGGTCTTGGCGAACACGACCGCGCCGGCCGCCTTGTAGCGCGCCACCGGATCGGCGTCGCGCTCGGGCACGAACTCGGCCAGCTCGGGAGCGCCGGAGGTGGTGACGAGACCCCCGGTCTGGAACGAGTCCTTGATGGTGATGGGCACGCCGTGCAGCGGGCCGAGCTCGTCCCCGCGAGCCACCGCCGCATCGGCCTCGTCCGCCCACGCCCGCGCTCTGTCGGCGTCGAGGGCGACGACCGCGTTCACGGGCCCGTCGAGGCGGTCCACTCGATCGAGCGCGGCCTCCAGGAACTCCCGGCTCGAAATCTCGCGAGCCGCGATCGCCGCCGCGGTCTCGGCCGTCGTCCGGTATGCATCGTCGCTCATGGCGGACCCCCTGTTGCTGCAACGCAACCTACCGAACCCGGCTTGGGCACGTTCGGTGAGGAGTCAGCGAAAGCGCGGGAGGATCCGCCCGGTCCTGGCCGCGTCGGCGGCGTATCCCGGGTAGCTGCGGCGGAGGTGACGCTCTTCCCATCGCGCCTTCACGGAGAAGAACACGATGGCTGCGACTCCGAAGCCGAGCGCAGCGATGCTCGCTCGTCGAGCTGTGAGCGCGCCTCGCAGCCACAGCGCGGAGAGCGCAACGTCGGCGAGGCCACCCAGAATCACGACCTGAACAGCGACGAAGGCCCAGGCAACCCGCCGTTCGTTCACGGGCCGACGGTAGTGGCCGACGGATCGCCCAGGAGCGGCGACAACGCGCGGCCGAGGGCCTTTTTGGCTGCCGCGGCTTTGGCCGACGGCACGATCGCGTCGGCCAGGATCTCGGTCCGGCTCGCGGTGACTCCTCCAGCGCGGAAGAAGCGTCGCCGTACCCGCCCAGTGACGATGACGGTGTCGCCCGACTGCAACGTGGGGACGCGGCCGTTGGTGAACCGGGCCACCGGGACGGTGTCGGCCGGCCCGTCGGCGCTGCGGACGGTGACCTCGTAGTTGTGGACGAGGTCACATGAGGGCAGCTCGCGAGTGACGGGATCGCTCGACAGCGTGCCGTGGATCACCGCCAGATTGACCGGATCGCTCGGAAGGGGGATAGGGGGTAGGGACATGTTCCGACTCCTGCATGAAATGGGCCTGATGGCCCGCAGCGGTGGCGTCGGGGAAGTGAGGATGAACCTACTCGGGGGTTGGGACAGCGAAGTTGACGAACGCGGTGCGTGTCAGCAAGGCTGCCAGCGTGTGGAATTTCGGTGTTGTTCGGTGGATGGTGTGCATCTTGGTCGCACTCTCCGTGTCGTGCTCATCGAGCAGCTCGGACGAGGTGCGGCCTCTCACCACCTCGGGGCTTGCGGCGGCGTCGAGCACCGCCATCCCGGCTTCCACCGTCGCTCCCGCAACCTCCACGACCGCCATGGTGACGACGACCACCTCCGAGAGTCCGTGGACCGACGAGCAACTCGAGGTGATCGACGCTTTCGAAGCGGCGGAGGAGGCATATCGCATGGCCATCGCAAGCCCCGGTACAGCCGCGATTGCAGAGCTCGCGGCGACTCATATCGACGATGTCGTGATCGATGTCCGTGAGTCGATTGAGGGCAATAGAGAACGGGGTCACCGCACGAGGTGGCCCAACGGAGTGGCTGTTGTGGCGACCTACCTAACGGTCGAGATCGACGGGACCTCGGCGTTCGTTGCGGGCTGCCTCGTTGATGACGCCGTGGTTGTTGACGACGCGACTGGTGCGGTAGTGGACAACAGCATTGTGGAACGGAGCTTTATGGCGGAGTTCCGGACCGACTTCGGCATGTGGCTTCTGGTCGGAATCGACTTCGATGGCGAGGGACGGTCCACGTGTTGAGGGCTAGGTCAGCAGTCGGCCTGATCCTGGCAATGGCGATGGTTGCGGCAGGATCG
>CAYUBX010000578.1:0-2826 GCA_964443165.1 uncultured Acidimicrobiales bacterium | reverse complement strand
CGAACCGGTAGCACGACGATGTCCTCGCCCTCCCGCACCACCCTGACCCGCGCCCCGTAGAGATCGCTAAGTCCCGAATCGGTCAGCACCTCAGACGCTGGTCCGGTCGCCACCACCGCACCGTCCTTCAACAGAACCAGGCGATCGGAGTACTGACCGGCGAGCGTCAGGTCGTGCATCGTGCTGAGCACTGTCAGCTGCCGTTCGTGACGGAGCTCGTCGATGAGCTCGAGCGCCTCCTGCTGGTGGCCGAGGTCGAGCGCAGTCGTCGGCTCATCCAAGAGAAGGACGGGTGTCTCCTGCGCGATCGCCCGGGCGATGTGGCATCGCTGCAGCTCGCCACCCGAGAGCGTTTCGAGAAAGTGATCGGCCAGCGGCGCGAGGTCGAGACGCTCCAGCACGTACGAGACGACGTCGAGGTCGTGGCGTCCCTCGGCTCCGAGCCATCCGAGATGCGGCGTTCGACCGAGCAGGACGTAGTCGACGAGAGTCATCCCGCCGGGAAGCACCGGATGCTGGGGAACACGCCCGACCCGTCTGGCACGAGCCCTGGTGCCCAGCGAGGTCACCGCGTCCCCATCGAGCTCCACCGAGCCGTCGAACCGCTGGACGCCCCCGATTGCATTGAGAAGTGTGCTCTTTCCGGCGCCGTTCGGGCCGACGATCGTGACCCACTCCCCCGGCTCCACCCGCAACTCGAGGCCGTCGAGAACGACCCGCCCGCCGAGGCGCACCGTCACGTCGTGACACGCCACCGCCGCGGTCACGTCACCAGCCTTCGGCTCGTGCGCAACACCACCAGGAAGAATGGTGCCCCGCAGAACGCAGTGATCACCCCGATCGGTACCTCGCCCTGATCGACGGCGTTGCGCGCCACGACATCGGCACCGATCAGAAACGCCGCGCCGAAGAGCAACGCGAGCGGAAGCACCACCCGGTTGCTCGCACCGACCAAGAGTCGGATCGTGTGCGGACCGATCAGGCCAACGAACGCGATCAGGCCGCTCACCGCCACCGCAGCCGCCGTCCCGAGCGACGCCGCGACGACCACCACTCCCCGAACGAGGCCAGGCCGAATTCCGAGTGACGCCGCCTCGGCATCGCCCACCCGCATGACGTCGAGGACGCGCCGCAGCGCGATCACCGCCACGCTCGAGATGATGAAGTACGGCGCGATGAGCCGCACCTCGTCCCAGGTCGCCGTGGTGAGCCGCCCCAGGAGCCATGTGTACACCTGGCGGATCACCTCGGCGTTGCGCTGGAGAATGAACGTCTGCACCGCCGTCAGAAAAGACGCCACGGCGACGCCGGCGAGCAACAACGAGGCCGCGGAGCGCTGTTGCGCAGCAGAGCCAACCACCCAGCTGAGCAGGACAGCGAACATCGCGCCCACGAACGCGAGCAGTGGGACGGGGTCGAGTCCACCGACGCCGTCGCCGATTCCGTAGGCGATCGCAAGGGTGGCTCCCACCCCCGCACCCGCCGCCGCCCCCAGCAGGAACGGGTCCGCGAGCGGGTTGCGAAACACCGCCTGGTAGCCGCCACCTGCGACCGCCAGAGACGCGCCGACCATGCCACCGAGAAGCACACGCGGAACGCGGACCTCCCAGACGATGTTCTTCTGGATCTCGGTGAGCCCACTCTCGACGGCGATAAAGGGCAGCCGGTCAGCGACCTCTTTGAGGGCGGCGATGGCCCCCACCGACGACTGGCCGATGGTGAGACCGGCGATCGCAGAGGCAAGCAGCACCAGAACGCCGGTGAGAACCCACCGGAACTGGAGCCGTTCGCCTGCGATCATGGCGTCGGGTCCTACGAGGCGTCGGCGGTGCTCAGCGCGTCGACGACGACCCGCAGGTAGTCGACGATGCGCGGGCCCCAACGGCTCGCGATGTCCTCATCCACGGGGATGACCCGTCCGTTCTCCACGGCACTGAGCGCATCCCACCCGGGGCGTTCCGCGACGACCTCCGGTGTCTGGCCACAGCAGACGCCGTCGGCGAGGAAGATGAAGTCCGGATCGGCATCGAAGATGAACTCCGGACTCAGCTGCGGGTAGCCGAATGCCGAACCGTCCTCATCTGCGGGATCCGCGGCGTTCACGAGGCCGGCCATCGCATACACCTGACCGATGAAGGTGCCCGAGGTGACCGAGAAGAAGGTGTCGTCCAGCTCGTGGTAGTAGGTCGGCGGCTCGTCGAAGTCGGGGACCTCGGCGAGGATCGACTCGATGTCGGCCCGCATCTGGGCGGCGAGCGCCGCGGCCTCGTCCTCATGGCCGGTCACGACGCCGAGCTCGGCGAGCTGCGCGTAGACGTCGTCGATCGTGGCCGCTGCGAACTGGACCAGCACGGAGATCCCGAGCGCCTCGAGCTCCTCCTGCGCAGTGCCGTCGGAGGCGAGAACGAGGTCGGGTTCGAACTCAGCGATCGCCTCGATGTTGGGCTGCCATGCGGACAGATCGGTCACCGGCGCCTCGGGCGGGTAGTACGAGAACGAGTCGACGGCGATGACCTGGTCACCCGCGCCGATCGCGAACAGCATCTCGGTGCCCGTCGGCGAGAGCGACACGATGCGGGTCGGAACACTCGACTCCTCGGCCGTGTCGTCCATCGCTTCGGTGGTCTCCGGAACCGCGGCAGCTGTCATCGGCGCCGTCGTGTCCGACGCCGCTTCGGACGACGAGTCGCCTGCGGCGACCGGCGCGTCGTCGCTGTCGCCGCAGGCTGCGCCGACGAACGCGAGCGACAGCAGGATGATCAACACCGTCTTCATCAGGTACCTCCTGTTGCTCGAGGGAGCGAGCACGGCAGGAGGCCTGCCGCA
>CAYUBX010000577.1:0-2838 GCA_964443165.1 uncultured Acidimicrobiales bacterium | reverse complement strand
CTGGGCCTCGTCGAGGACCAGGCGGTCCCAGGTGATCTCCTTGAGCGCCTCCACGTCTCGCACCGCGGTGCCGTACGTGGTGATGACGAGATCGACGCCCTCGACGCGTGAGGCGAGCTGATCCCCTGATGCGCGGGCCGGGCCGTGGTGAACCAGCACTTCGATGTCTGGCGTGAAGCGGGCTGCCTCTGCGGCCCAGTTGCCGACCACGGCCGGCGGGGCGATCACGAGGGCCGGGCCAGCACCGACGGTGGCCCCGATGCGGGCGAGAACGGTGGGTGTCTTGCCCAGGCCCATGTCGAGGGCCAGGCATCCGCCAAGCCCCGCCCCATCGAGGAACGTCAGCCAGCCG
The DNA here is from genome assembly GCA_964443165.1 of uncultured Acidimicrobiales bacterium. Taxonomy (GTDB): domain Bacteria; phylum Actinomycetota; class Acidimicrobiia; order Acidimicrobiales; family Poriferisodalaceae; genus JAYPWI01. The sequence goes on along the minus strand of CAYUBX010000577.1, from coordinate 2,486 downwards.
TACGCGTCGGCCTGGTAGGTGCGGAGTTCGCCGGTGAACCCAGGCGGCGTCGTTTCGAGCTCGCCGCTGGTCTGGGCCGCTGCTCCGAGCAGATTGGCGGCCCAGCCACCTCCGGCGATGCTGATGCCGCCAGACACCTCGCCGCCCTCGAGGCCGAGAGTATGGCGAAGCATCTCGGCGCCGGTGAGCCGGTTGGTGTCGGCCCGCTCGGCGAGGGCCGCGGCTGCCTCCGCGAGATCGGCGTGGTCGAGAGCGACCCATTTGCCCTTGGACTGCACGAGCGGCCGGGCCTGAAGCGCGAGCTTGGCGACTTCGGAGGCGGTGAGCTCGACGTCGCCGAAGACGGCAGACCAGCTGACGGCCGTGAGCTGCTGCGCTCCGACAACGCTCACGCCGTCCTCCTCGGCAGTGATGCGAAGCGAGGCGGACGGCTTGCGCCGAGACAGAGCGGGGACGCGGACCTCGAAGCCCGCGGACTCGAGTGCCGGTCCGGTGACCGACATGAGCTCCCAGGCCTCGTCTTGGTTGAGGATCACCTCGCCGCGGCGGCGCCCACCAGGACGGAGCAGAACAGGGAGCAGCCGTTCCATACGAGCGAGTTGGTCCTTGACCTCCGTGCGGCGGGTGTTGCTCCCGCTGACGAGCGCCACCTCGACCGGGTCGAGTGCCTTCTCGGGGCCGGGTGACAGCACGCGGAGGTGCCAGGCGCCGGCGTCGTCCGGTTCGTCGAGCTGGACGATGAGCGCGTACTTGGCGACGGCGGTGACAGGACGGGCCCACTGCTCGAGCCGGCGTGCGAGCTCCGAGCCGTGGTTGGCCGACGCGGTGAACTGTTCGCCGCCGAGGTGGGCGAGGAAGGCCTCCGCGACCTCGAGCTTGGAGCGCGGGTCGGGCGGTGATGCCGGGACATCGAGACGGCGTGCGCCGCTCGACACGATCGCGTTGACCATCCCGCCGAGCGCGGCTTGGACCACGGCTCGGGCGTCTGGCCCGGGATCGACGGCCGTCACGCTGCCCGGGAGCGAGTCGGCGAGTGCCTTCATGCGGTCCTGGCTCATGATGCCGGGCATCCACTGCACGGTGAACTCTGCTCTGTCGCCCCGCTTCTTCTTGTTGCGGCGCTTGCGAGCTCGCTGCAGGCGAGGAACGGTGCGCCCCTGCGCCACGAGCTCGACGGGGGCGACGGCGATGAGGCTCAGCCAGCGAGCGCTGCGGCCCAGCGGGTCGCTCCACTCTTCGGCCAGCTCGAACGTCTCATCGCCGTCCGCATCGGACGTTGGGATGAACAGGCGGGCGCCTGGCGTCTCCTCGGCCGTTGAGGGCACGCTGCCGAGGGCCACGAGCCACCCCAGGATGTCGCCGACCTCCGCGACGAGTGCCTCAACACTCGATCCGTCTGGCAGCGCGATGTCGCGGTGTCCGGACCACGCGCTCTCGGGTGCTCCGACGTCTAGGAGCCGCTTTTTCACGGCCTCGGCGCCCTCCGGGGCGTTGTGGGCGCCGGAGGCCCACGCCACGACCCGGCCGTTGGCCCACGAGAGCTGGAGTGCGACCGGATCGGCCGCGGGTGCTTCGGCGGCGAGTGTCTGTTCAGGGGCCTCGCCGTCGTCCGGCGCGGCGGACGCTCCGGTGAGGCGCTCGAAGGCGACGGCCAGCTCATCGTATTCGGCTTGGAAGCCGGCGACCACCTGCCCGCGTTCGGCCCCCTTCAGCTTGCGAACGTGTTCGAGATGGTCCTCGGTCTCGTCGAGGAGATCCATGAGGACGGCGCGCCAGCGAGGCCGATCGGCTTCGAGTGACGCCAGGTCCGAAGCGGTCGCCCGGCCTTCGGCCTCAGCCCGGACGAGGAGCGCGATCTCTTCCCATCGGAGGTCTGCGAGGACGACGATTCCGGACGCGGAGGCGAGATCGCCATTGCCGGTCGCCTCGCCATTCAGGGGCGCGGTGTCCACGGCCGTCGCCGTGTCCGTCCCGTCATCGATGGTGTGGGTCATTCATGCACCCGCGGTGCTGCTCACTTCGGCGCTCGCGCGCTCAGCCGTCTCGCGCAGCGCCCGAACCGAGCCGGCGCTGCGTCCCCGAGCGCTGTCCGTGTTGCTCAGCGGCCACCGTGTGCCGTGTGCGAACAGAAGACGTCGCGCTCTCGGGCCTCGGATCTCGGGTCACCGAACCCCGTTGAGAGGCACCATAGCGCGTCACGCCTCTCATCACACCAGTCGGCAGGCCCGCTCTGGTCGGAAGCGAATCTCCCCAAGCGGGCCCAATCTCCCCCCGGATGCGGAATCGGGCCGTCGGACAGCCATCGGCCTCGTATCGTGTCGAGGATGCGTTGGTCCACTGCGTTCTTCCCGACGTTGCGCGACGCGCCCGGCGATGCCGAGGCCGTCAGCCATCAGCTGCTGGTGCGCGGCGGCTTCATCCGTCAGCTGCACTCGGGCCACTACAGCCTTCTCCCGCTGGGTCTGCGGGTCCACGACAAGGTCGCC
>CAYUBX010000576.1:0-2853 GCA_964443165.1 uncultured Acidimicrobiales bacterium | reverse complement strand
GAGGGTGCTCGCTGGGCTGTCGTCGGCGTCGACCTCGCTGTCGATCGAGCTGTTCGACCCACCACACGCCGCGAGGAGAACGGCACACGCCACCCCGACCAGACCGCCCCTCGTGCGCATGGTGCGTGAACCCCGCTCTGTCGCTCGCCATTCCGGGGGCTCTATCCTCGACCATATGGCGAGGCCGAAGAACAGCAGCCGCATCACACCGAAGGGGACCCGTCCCGAGGGCACCCGTGTGGACAACGAGCAGATCGTCGGCGGCGACCTGGCGAGCCCGGTCTGGATGGGCTGGCTGATCGCTGTCTCGTTCATCCTCGGCATCGTGATCATCGTCGCCAACTACCTCAGCTGGCTTCCCAAGTCGCCCGCCAGCGGCTGGATCCTGGTGGGTCTGGGATTCGTCCTCGGCGGCATTCTCACGGCAACACGCTGGAGATGACTCAACGATCCACAACTTGTCCACAGGGTGTGGAGAATCACACGCGTATGATTTCGGTCGGGGCCCCCGACGCGGACCGATAGCGTCGGATTCGTGGGCGTCGTCGGTCCCCTGTTCCTCAGCCTCCTGTTCGTGTACGTCGTGTACCGGATCGGACTGAAGCTGATGGCCGGATTCTCGCGACCGGTTCCTCCCCCGCCCCCGCCCGGCGAGCTGCGTCGGGTGAAGCTCACCTACCGGTGCTCACTCTGCGGGACCGAGGTGCGAATGACCCACGCCCCGCAGCAGAACCCGGAGCCGCCCCGGTGCTGCATGGAGGACATGGACCTCATGAAGAACCACGAGGCCTGACCCAGTGCTTCCTGCCGGGACTCGATATGCCAGGCTGGAGTTCCACATGGGCGACGACCAGGTGTTCTTCGTGGGGGGCGAACCGGCCGACCTCGCCGAGGCCAGGGACTGGCTCGGCGCGCAGCTCCACCACAGCTGGCTCCTCGAAGAGGAGATCGACGAGCTCAACCTCGCGATCACCGAGGCCTTGACCAACCTGCTGCAGCACACCGACGTCCGCACCAAGTCAGCGCTGCGCGTGCAGCTGGAGGAGTCGGCGGTCCACGTGTTCATCGCGGACGACAGCCCGCCGTTCGAGCCAGGGCTCCCGACCGACACCGATCGCGAGGGCGGCTACGGCCTGCTGCTGCTCCACATGCTCACCGACGAGGTCGACATCGGCCCGGGTGACCAGGGCGGGTCGGTGATGCGTCTCACCAAGCGGCGCCCCCCCGACCCCGACTGAGCATGCGGCCCACCGGAACCGAGCCCGGCGACTTCGTCGAATTCGATCTCGACATGATCGAGGCCGACCGGCGCCAGCGGCTTCGCACTGCGCTTCAGGTCGCCAAGGCCGAGCTCGAAAGCGAACTCGACGTCGAGCTCACCCTCTCCAACCAGGGCAACGAACTGGTTCTGACCGACGACGACGGCACCCGCTTCACCGGATCGATCGGACCAGATGGCCGGCTAGTGATCACCGATCACCGCGCCAACAACGTTCTCTGATCAGCCCACCCGAGACGCGCGAAATGCCCGGGCCAAGAGCGGCGTGCCCGCGTCGACGTCGAGTGCCTTGGGCGCTTCCGCTGTCTCGGCCCCGGGGATGAGCGAACGCCGGGCGTTCGCAGTCGCCTCGTCGTCGGAGCCGGGGTCGCCCTGCGGATCCCGCATATCACTCTCGAAGAGTTCGAGCTCCTCGAACACCGTCTGTCGCTTCGCCCGTTCGTGATCGAGCCGGCGTGTTGTGTGCGGCCGCCGGCCGGCTCTGCCCGACGTCGAAGGCTCGGCCGCCGGGTCCATGGACCACAGGCGCGGCTCGCCGTTGCGATCGTCGGTGGCCACCCATCCGTCGGGCACCGTGAGGTTGTCGGCATGAGCCCCACACAAGGCCAGCACTTGGTGATCGGCTCCCGGGAGGTCCAGCAACCAGAGGGTCCGTGCAATGGGGTCGTAGCGAAGTCCGGCCACCGCGTTGCGACTGCACGTGCCACGGACACACCTCGCCATGGCGGTCGACGCTAGTGGTGCTCGCTCGGCTTTCCGGGGACCCCGCCCGCCGCGTCGGGCCGTCGTCCTACTCCTCGCGCCCGTACAGAGCGAGCGCCTCGGCCACCTCGCCCGACGCGCGATAGGTCTCCGACTCGTCGGGGAACGCGCCGCTGCGGACATCTGCCGCATAGGCCGACACGGCCGCGACAGCATCGTCGAGCAGCGCCGCATAGCGCCGGACGAACTTGGGATGGACTCGGTTCTCGAGACCGACCAGATCGTGGAACACCAGGACCTGTCCATCGGTGTCGGGACCAGCACCGATGCCGATGGTGGGAACACCCACCGCGTCGGTCACCATCTGAGCGACGACGTCGGGGACGCCTTCGAGAACGATGGAGAAGACGCCCGCCGCCGCCAGCGCCTTGGCATCCTCGACGAGCTCGGCCGCAGCCTCGACCGACTTCGCCTGCACCTTGAACCCGCCCATGGCGTTGACCGACTGCGGCGTCAGCCCGATGTGGCCCATGACGGGAATCTCGGCGTCGATCAGCGCCTCGACCATGTCGAGCCGCTTCCGGCCGCCCTCGAGCTTCACGGCCTGAGCTCCCGCTCGGATCAGTTGCGCCGCGTTGCGGACGGTCTCCTCGGTAGAGACGTGGTAGCTCATCCACGGCAGGTCGGCCACCACGAGTGGATCGAGGTCGACACGCGCCACGGCGGCGGTGTGGTGCGCGATGTCGTCGACCGTGACCTGGAGCGTGTCGTCGTACCCGAGGACAACCATCGCCACGGAATCACCCACGAGGATCATGTCGACGCCGGCCTGGTGAGCGACCCGCGCCGACGGTGCGTCGTACGCGGTCACC
>CAYUBX010000575.1:0-2869 GCA_964443165.1 uncultured Acidimicrobiales bacterium | reverse complement strand
ATGGAGTGGGTGTGCAGGTCAAGGATCATGGTGTGCCGCTGCGCTGAGCCCGCTCCGGCCACGGAGGCCGAGCCGCGCTCGGTTGCTCCAGGTGCGGCGGCCGGTGGGTTCGTGGGACGCGGCGACGCCGCGTGTCTTACCTCTCCAGTGTGCCGGATCAGGCGGGACGGAACACAGGGACGGCGAATGCCTCGCCGTCGTCGCGTTGCTGGGACACGAACTCGGCCACCACGGCCATGCCGATGCTCACGTCCTCGGGCTCGCTGCCGACGATGTTGGTCAAGTGCCGAGGCCCTTCGTCGAGGTCGTCGTATGCGTGGTCGTAGGGGCTCGCCTGTGCGAAGCCCGGCGCCTGGTTCTGGTTGGTGACGGTGAACGTGTACTCGGTGCCGCGTCCGGTGGCGACGAAGTACTCGAGGTCGTCCTCGCTCAGCGTGTCGATGGCGACGCCCCGCGGCTTGTGTTGGGTGAATCCGGTGCTCTTGTTGCGCTGAAGGACGATCTCGCCCCTTCCGGCGCCTTCCCAATAGCCGCGTGACTCCCACGAGGCGTAGGGGAGCGGGTGCTCGATGTCGGCTCGTTCTGCCATGACGCCTCCTCAGTCCGTTCCCAGCACGAGCGTCGCCCCGCTGTGCTTATCGCCCAACGAGCCACCGGTGCCATGCGCCAGGGCGAGCCGTGCGTCGGGGACCTGCCGTTCCCCGCACTCACCTCGTAGCTGCTTGACCGCTTCGATCACCAGGAAGATGCCGCGCATGCCCGGATGGTTGGAGGACAAGCCGCCTCCGTCGGGGTTGACGGGGATCTGACCACCGAGCCCGATCCGACCTCCGGACACGAAGTCGCCGCCTTCGCCTGGCGCACAGAATCCGAGGTTCTCGAGGGTCGCGAGGACCGTGATGGTGAAGCTGTCGTAGATCATCGCGAGGTCGAGGTCAGCGTGGGCCACGCCCGCCATGCTCATCGCTCGCGCTCCGGACTGCTCGGCGGCGATCGTCATCATGTCGGGCTGGCCCACCTCCTGGTGAACCACGGCCTCTCCGCAGCCGAGAACCCGAACGGGCGCCTTGGCCAGATCACGGGCCCGCTCGTGCGAGGTGACGATGATCGCTCCGCCACCGTCGCTGATGATGCAGCAGTCGAGAAGGTGCAATGGCGAGCTGATGACCCGGCTGCTCATCACGTCGTCGACGGTGATGGGCGTCCGCATCTTGGCGAGGGGATTGAGCGACGCATGCCGGCGCATCGTCACCGCGATCTCGGCGAGCTGCTCACTGGTGGTGCCATAGAGGTGCATGTGCCGCTGGGCGTACATCGCATAGCTGCCGACGGTCGTCATGCCGTAGGGCCCGTTGAAGCCTGCGCCCGGGTCGCGCGACGCACCCGACATGCCGGTACCGATCGCGACCGAATTCGAGGCTGCAGTCGAGCCGTAGAGGATGAGCGCGACCTCGCACATCCCGGCGTTGATCGCGGCTGCGGCGTGGTTGACGTGGCTCACGAACGAGCTGCCGCCGATGTTGGATCCGTCGATGTAATCGGGCTTGAGATCGAGGTACTCCGCCAGGTCGACGATGCCCATCATCCCCATCGACATCGAGGCCCCGAAGAGCCCGTCGATGTCGTCCCGGGTCAGGCCGGCGTCGTCGAGGGCGCCCTTCGTGCACTCGGCCATGATCTGGAACTCGGTCTTGTCCGGGCTGAACCTGCTCGGGTGCTCGTAGACACCGGCGATCGCTATGTTTCTCGGGAATGCTTCGCGGTTTCTCGGGAATGCTTCGGTCACGACGCACCTCCGAGGCCCGAGGCAAACCCGCCGATGATCGATGCCAGCGCTTCGGGCTGTTCGACCACGCCGCGCCGCCCTGCTCCCGCTAGCTCCGCCGTGGATCCACCGGTCGCGGCTGCGATCTCGTCGGCGGCCGCTCGATGCTCGTCCTCGGTGTGCTCGCCGACCACCACGAGCACCGGGCAGCCGACGGAGCTCGCAGCCGCTCCTCCGTCCCATGCCGCTTGACCCCGGCGGTCGTTGACCGTGGCTCGCGGATCGGTCTTGACCCACTCCTGGAAAGCCGCCCCGTACGCCTCCCGTCCGGTGTCTGGCGCGTAACCGGACTGGTCGAACTGGCGTCGCGCCTTGCCGGCTGTGATCGCCGCGAGCTGCTCGATCTCTTCGTCGAGATCGGGGGACAAGCCAACGGTTCCGACGCCGACGATGCCTGCGGTGGAGAGCCGGCCGCGACACGCGACCTCCAATGCCACGGAGGCGCCCATTCCTTCACCGACCAGCACGACGTTCTCGACGCCCCACCCCGCGAGCACGGATTCTGCGTGCTCGGCCATCGCCTCGATGCCGCCGAGGCTGTCGAGACCTCCCGAGCGGCCATGGCCCGGCTGATCGAACGAGACGGGACTGTGGTCCTCGGCCAGCGCGTCCATCACAGCCGAGAAGCAGTTGCCGTTGCCTCCGGCGTCATGCAGGAACGCGATCACGCTGCCCTGGGTGGTGTCGGGTGGGGCTCCCGGAAGCGTGCTGGTCCCCCGGTGGTGGACCAGCGTCGCGAGCCCGTCGATCTGGACATACTTGCGTGGCACGGCCGAGACCGTACTGCGTCCCACGTAGGCTCGCAGTTGACGGAGGAGGGGCGCCATGCTGAACCAGGCGAACTACGAGACGATGCGGATCGAACGGCGTGACGACGGGATCGCCGTCGTCACGCTCAACCGGCCCGAGAGGTTGAACGCGGTCAACGGCCGGATGCATGCCGAATTGGCGACGTTCAGTTGGGACTTCCACAACGACCGCGAAATGCGGGTGATGGTCCTGACGGGCGAGCACTGGAACGTGGCCCGGTCGCCCTCCAGCGAC
>CAYUBX010000574.1:0-2871 GCA_964443165.1 uncultured Acidimicrobiales bacterium | reverse complement strand
CAGGCGCGCGGACTACCGCGAGGAGGCCAGATGGTCACGCGCAGGGGTTCCGGCCGCGCCGCCGGAGCTGAGCGTCTTCCAGGCGACTCCTGAAGAGCGCGAGGTGGCGTTCGAGAACGGGTGGGCGCAGGGCGAGCTGTTCTCGCTCTTCGGGGCCTACAACGACCTGCTCGTCGATGCCGACGCCAACGAGCTGGTGTCGGAGTTCATCCGCAACAAGATCCGCTCCGTCGTCGACGACCCCGAGACGGCGGAATCGCTGTGCCCCACGAACCATCCGGCAGCGACCAAGCGACCGTGCCTCGACTCGGGTTACTTCGAGACGTTCAACCTGCCGCACGTCTCCCTGGTGGACCTGCGGAAGGACCCGATCGCGTCGATCACTCCGACCGGGATCGACACGGCGTCGCGGTCGTTCGAGTTCGACGTGATCGTGTACGCCACGGGGTTCGACGCGATGACAGGTGCCATCGTCGCGGTCGACGTGACGGGACGCGACGGGGTGTCGCTCGCCGAGAAGTGGGACGACGGTCCACGGACCTACCTGGGACTCACTGTCGAGGGGTTCCCCAACTTCTTCGCCATCACGGGGCCGGGAAGCCCCTCTGTGCTCTCCAACATGATGGTGTCGATCGAGCAGCACGTGGATCTGGTGACCGACACGATCGTCGATCTCGAGGACGCGGGTTTCGAGGTGATCGAGGCCACTCGCACCGCCGAGGACGGATGGGTGCAGCACGTCAACGACTGCGCGGACATCACGCTCTATCCGCGGGCGAACTCCTGGTACATGGGCGCCAACGTCCCCGGAAAGCCACGGGTGTTCCTGCCCTACGTCGGTGGTGTGGATGCCTACCGCGCAGCGTGTGACGAGGTTCGCGAGCTTGGATACCTCGGGTTCGAACGTCGGGGAGCCGACGGCGCGGACTGCAATGACGGGGTGATCTGCCGGGTGCAGCCCGACGTGGCGATGGTGATCCAGATGATGGCCGACCTCGGTGCCCCGCCCATCGAATCGCTCTCTCCGGATGAAGCCAGGGCCTTCATGGCGGCCTCCGCGGAGATGCGTCCGCCCGGGCCTGAGGTCGGCGAGATCGTCGACGGCACATACCCGGGAGCGGACGGCTCGGAGCTCGAGTACCGGCTCTACCGTCCCGCATCGCCGGGCCCGCATCCCGTGGTGTTGTACTTCCACGGCGGCGGATGGGTGCTGGGGAGCGCGGACTCCGACGATCCGATGTGCCGCGATCTGTGTGTGCGGACCGACGCCCTCATCGTGTCGTGCAACTACCGCCACGCGCCCGAGGCGCGCTTTCCTGCCGCGGTCGACGACGGCTTCGCTGCGCTGCAGTGGGTCACGGACAACGTGGAGTCGCTCGGCGGCCGTCCCGGCCCCGTCGCGGTGGCGGGCTGGAGCGCTGGTGGAAACATCGCTGCGGTCGCGTGTCAGACGGCTCGCGATGCCGGCGGTCCGCCGATCGCAGGGCAGGTGCTGATCACGCCGGTGACGGATTCCGACTTCGATCGGCCGTCCTACAGCGAGAACGCCGAGGGGTTCGTTCTGACGCGGACCCTCATGGACTGGTTCTGGGACCACTACGCCGACGCCGCGGATCGCACCGACCCGCGGGCGGCCCCGCTGCGAGGTGACCTCACAGGCCTGCCTCCGGCCCTGGTGGTGACATGCGAGTTCGACCCGCTCCGCGACGAGGGGTCCGCGTATGTCGCTGCGTTGCAGGCGGCTGGCGTCGACGCTCGAGAAGCCGCGTTCCGTGGCCACGTCCACACGTCAGCGGGTGGCGTCGGGATGTTCATCTCGAGCGCGCCGATCCGCGAAGAGATCGCCGCGGCGCTCCGCTCGTTCGTGTCGGATCAGGTGGCCGTCGCCGACTGAATGGGGTCGCCTGCCAGGGCGAGAGCTCGTCGCAACACGAGCATTCCCGCGGTGCTGACCACGAGAGCCAGGACGATCGACGGCGTGTAGCTGTCGGTGCGATCGAGGAGTACCCCCGCCGCAGGGGCGCTGATAAGCCCGCCGACCCCACCCGCGGTGTACATCGCTCCGATCTTGCCGCCGAGCCCTTCGAGGCCGAAGAGATGAGCTGCCGCCGCGGGGCTGAGCGCGACGTATCCGCCGTACGCGGTGCCGAGGATGAACATGAACGCGCCGAGTGCCCAGACGTTCGAGCCGGCGAGCAACCAGATGACGAAGCTGGCCGCCACCGTGATGAAGCACAGCTGGTACATCCGCATGAGCCCGAGCCGGCCGGCGATCGCGCCCAGCAGAAGGCGTCCGGCGAGCGAGCCCACCCCCAGGGCGCTCAGGAGGGTGGCCGCCGTTGCGGGGGAGGCGCCTTTCAGCTCGGCGTACGGCTTGATGTACACGAATGGGACGAACAGCCCGATCGTCATCAGGAAACCCGAGATGTACATCGCCCGGAACACCGAGTCGCCCAACAGCCCGCGAAGTCGTGGCGGCTTCGCGGTCACGACACCCGGTGCGCCGCGGACAAAGATGATCGCGAGCGCCAACCCGATGGCCGCAGCCACGCCGAGGATCCGATACGTGACGCGCCAATCGGTCGCGTCGATCAGTGCCTGCGAGACGGGTGGTCCGAGAATCGTCCCGACGCCGATCCCCGCCGACGCGATCCCCAGCGCGGCCGCTCGGTGGCGATCGAACCACCCGGTCACTTGTGCGATCACGGGGACGTAGCAGCACGCGACCCCGAAGCCGACGCCGAGCCCGTAGGTCAGGTACCCGTACTCGATTCGCGACACAGCGGAGGTGAGGAACAACCCCGTGACGAGTGCCACGGCGCCGACGGCCATCACGGGCCGCGGCCCAACACGATCCGCGATTCGCCCGGC
>CAYUBX010000573.1:0-2874 GCA_964443165.1 uncultured Acidimicrobiales bacterium | reverse complement strand
GAGATCGGCGGACGCGTCGGCGGAGGTGGCAGCGAACTGTCGATGTCGTGCGACATGCGATTCGGCGCGCTGGACAAGATGGTCATCAACCAGATGGAGGTGCCCCTCGGCATCTTGCCGGGCGGAACCGGGACACAGCGCCTCCCGCGCCTCCTGGGTCGAGGACGGGCCATGGAAATCGTGCTGGGTGGGGTCGACATCGACGCCCGCACCGCCGAACAGTGGGGCTACCTCAACCGGGCGTTGCCGGCCGACGAGCTCCGGCGGTTCGTCACCGAGCTGGCGCACCGCATCGCGAGCTTCCCACCGACGGCCGTCGCCCTCGCCAAAGAAGCCGTCAACAACGCGATCGACATGCCGCTCGAGGAGGGCCTGCTCGAAGAGCAGTACCTGTTCCAGCAGCTGCTTCGGACGCCCGAGGCCCAACCCACGATGCGGCGCTTCCTCGAGATCGGTGGCCAGACGAGAGACGGCGAGATGCGGATGGGTGAGCTCGCCGCGGAACTCAACTCCGACAGCTGAACCAGCGCCTCAGCCGCCCTGCTCCTGCGGAGGCGGAGGACTCCACCACCCAATGCTGCCGTCCATCACCGGACGGGGCGGCCGATCGTCGAAGGTCTGCACGAAGATCTCGGAGCGGCCACCGCGCATGATCCCCGGCGTGACGATCGCATCGGAGTTCTCGGTCCAGAAGCGGTGGCTGAACGCGAACTGTTCGAAGAACGGCAGCACGGTCTCGGCCACCACGCGTGAGGGCTGGAACGGCGCGGTCAGAGTCGTCTCCCCGCCGTCCCAGATGCACCATCGGACGAACGGCTGGCCTTCCTCGCCGGCTCGCACCAGGGCCAGCAGCCGAGAGCCATCACCGCTCCACCACATACCGGCGACCGGTTCGTCGATCGCCGTCACCCGTTCGCCCGTGAGGCGATCCACCACGTCGACGACAGCGAACTCGCTTCTCTGGCTGACGAGCGCGACACGCTGACCGGCGGGGTCGACGGCGAAGCGATACCCAGGCTGACCCTCCGCGATCGGCGCGATGACCTCGCCGTCGAACGACAGGGCGACCAGCCGCTGCCGGTCGTCGACCAGGACGAGCTCACCCCCCGCAGGGGACAACCACGGAGTCAGGAACCGATCGACGTCGGCGAGCAGATCGTGTTCGACCGCGGTCCCCGGGCCGAGCACGCCGAGGTTGGCGACGAACACCCGGCGGTGCACGTGAACAGCGAGACGGCGGCCGCTCGGGCCCCACGTCCAGTAGAGGGGTGCGCCGCGCGCGACGAGCGTGGTGGACCCCGACTCGAGATCGATCACGCTGAGCTCGAGACCCAGTGGCCCGGTGGCGAGCGAGGCGAGCTGGCTGCCATCTGGGCTCGGGTCGAGGCAGAAGGCGGGGAACCCCGGCTGGTCGAGCAGGTCCTCACCGGCTGGAGTGCGGACACGGACCCGTCCGTCCACGCCGTCGCTCTCACTCCACGCGACCCAGCGTCCGCCCGGCCCCCACACCGGCGACAGGATCTCCCGGCCGGCGTCGGGTCGAGCGAGGAGAGACGCCTCGTGGCTGTCGTCGGCGACGTCGACGACGTAGAGCAGCCGGTCCGTGCCGAGCCCGACGAGGCGGGTGGGGATCACGGGGTGCTCACATGATCGCCGATCAGCGGAACTCCGGCGCCACCCGCTCGATGAAGAGGTCCATCGAGTCCTTCTTGCGCTCCATCGGCCCGAACGTGAAGTCCGGCACGATCAACTCGTCGAGCCCGATGTCCTGATAGCCACCGACGATGTCGACCACCTCGTCGGGTGTCCCGACGATCGTGGCCCGCCCGAAGTCGCGCTCACGCATCTTGGAAACGAAGCCCTCGTCCTCCGAGATGAACATCAGCGCCACCGCCGACCGTTCGATCTCGGCCGGGTCGCGTCCGACGTTCTCGCAATGGTCATCGAGAACCCCGCACAACTCCTCGATGTCCGGGGGCATGCCCCAGTAGTTCCACTCGTTCGCGTACATCGCAGCGGTGCGCAGGGTTCGCTTGCGGCCCTGTCCGCCGATGAGCAGCGGGATCGGGTTCTGCACGGGCTTGGGATCGAGCGGCGCGTCCACGATCGTGTAGTACTCGCCGTCGAGATCGGTTCGGTGGTTGCCGATCATCGAGGTGATGATCTCGACGGCTTCGTCCAGGCGGTCGACGCGGCTCTTCAGCGAACCGAAGTCGAAGCCGTACTTCTCGTGTTCATTCTCCTGCCAGCCCGCGCCGAGCCCCAGGACGACGCGGCCGCCGGAGATGTGGTCGATCGTGGTGGCGATCTTGGCCGTTAGCGCGGGATTTCGGTACGTGTTCCCCGCCACGAGCGGGCCGATCCGCACCCGCGGAACCGCTGCAGCGATGGCCGCGAGGACCGACCACGCCTCGTGGATCGGCTGATCGACGTTGTCCTCGTTGGGCATGAAGTGGTCGGCGTACCAGATGCCGTCCCACCCGGTTGCCTCCGCGTGTCGACACCCCTCGAGCGTGTCGTCCCACGTTTGTCCGTTGCCTGTCCAGAAGCCGAAACGCATGCTCCGAGACTGCCAGATGGCTCAGCTCGTCGCGCCGTCTTCGGTCAACTCGACCGTCCCGACGCGCTCGTGAACGGCACCGTCGGGACGGAGGTGGCTGCGGAAGAGGGTCGCCTCCTCGACAGCGAACTCGCTCGCGACCGCGTGCCCGATCAGCGGGATCGGGGCCTCGCCGCGCACCCGCTGTCGGCCTCCCAGCTCGCCGCGGTCCTCGCCGCCGAGCGGGACGGCGGGCCGTTCCTCGTCCACCGCGATGCATACGGCGACCTCCGCATCGTGCGGTTGGCCGGGACCGAGCGCGTGCGGATCGGCCG
>CAYUBX010000572.1:0-2882 GCA_964443165.1 uncultured Acidimicrobiales bacterium | reverse complement strand
TGCGCCACACCGTCTCCTGACGCACGAGCGGCTCACCACCGACGAGTGCGTGCCACTCCCATCGCTGGCCGGCAACCGTTCCCTCGGCGACGGTGCCCGCCGCGGTCTCGTAGTCGGCCTCGGCGATCCAGGTGGTCATGTCGCTCTCCACCGCGTCGACCTCGCAGCCGAGGCCCTCGGCCACCATCTGCACCGCTTCGGTGAACAGCCCGTCGAGCCAGAAGCGATGGCGAGCTGCCCGCTCGACGAAATCCTCCGGCGTGCAGCCGAAGTTCATCATCTCGAACATGATCTCGGGCGAGGGGTAGTGCTGGAAGTTGCTGATCTCCTGCACGGTGATCTGATCCACGCGCAGCGACAAACCGGTCATGAGCAGGGGCAGTAGGTCCCCGAACCAGCCGGGGTTGGCACCCGTCCCGTGGAACGACGAGCCGCCGCTGGCACACGCTCGGGCGATCCGGCCCTCGACCTCGGGTCCGTGGATCGCGGGGTACATGTAGCCCACGGTGGTGACGACGCTCACGCCTGCGGACAGCAGGGTGCAGAAGTCGTCGACGTCGGCGCCGGGATCATCGCCGTAGACGAGCGACGGCAGCGGCATGTGAAGGACGACATCGGGCTCGGCGGCCAGCAGCTCTTCGATCGTCCCGGTCGCAGCGACGCCGATGGGATCGCCTCGCGCGAGGTCACCTGCGTCGCGGCCCACCTTGTCCCCCGACGTCACGTGGACAGCGACGATCTCCATGTCGGGCCGGGTGATGACGGTGGCGAGCGTCTGAGCGCCGACGTTGCCGGTCCCCCACTGGGCCACTCTGATCCCCATGGCGGGACCCTATCGCTAGCATCACCGCTGGGGAGGGGCTGCGAGGAGGCACGGCAGATGGGGACGCCCGGGCACCCGGAGACCGTCGAGGACGTGGATGTGTACGCGCCCGAGACGATCGAGAACTGGTATCCCACCTACGACCTGTTACGCAACGAGTGCCCCGTGTACCACGTGCCCGGAACGCGGACGTACTTCGTCACCCGCTACGACGAGATCTCGACCGTCATGCGGCGCACCGAGCTCTACCGCCGCGGGTCCGGGGACGCGAAGCCACTGCTCAAGGACGAGCAGGCCCGCAACTACTACGCCGAACACGGTTGGCCGAAGCTGCTGCCGCTGGCCGTGGACCCGCCGAAGCACCGGCGGTACCGGGACATGATCGACCACTTCTTCAACGTGGCCGGGGCGGAGCGCCAGCGCGACCTGATCACATCGATCGTGGACGAACTGCTCGACGCGATCATCGCCCGGATCGGCCCAGACGGGCAGGGCGAGGTGGAGTTCATGGACGCCTTCGCGATCCCGCTCCCCGTCCGCGTCATCACAACGATGATGGGCTTCCCGCTGGAGGACATCCCGCAGCTCAAGCGATGGAGCGGAGCCTGGGTGGCGCCCTTCTCCGGCCGGCTCGACACCGAGCAGGAGCGGGAGGTGGCCCGGCTGTCAGTGGACTTCCAGCGCTACATCCACGGTCAGCTCCAGGAGAAGAGGGCCAACCCCCAGGACGACGTCGTCAGCTATGTCGCGACGCATCCCGTCGAGCTACCCGACGAGACGCGCATGCTCACCGACGGCGAGATCATCAACATCATCGACCACCTCTACATCGGCGGGAACGAGACCACGACGTTCGCGCTCACCTCCGGCATGTGGCTGCTCATCCAGCGCCCTGAGATCCAACAGCTGTTGAGGTCCGAACCCGAGCGGGCGCTTCGCTGGGTCGACGAGGTGCTTCGGCTCGAGTCACCCACCCAGGGAATGGACCGCCACACGGTCGAGGACACGGTGCTGGGCGGCGTGGAGATCCCGAAGGGGTCGCACATCCACGTTCGCTATGCCGCGGCCAACAGGGATCCCGACCAGTTCGGATGCCCGAAAGACATCGACCTCGAACGACCGAACCCCCAGCGGCACCTCGCGTTCTCTCTGGGTGAGAGCCACTGCCCCGGTGCCGGCCTCACCCGGTTGGAGCAGACCATCACGTGGCAGCGCCTGCTCCAGCGGCTCGATGACCTCGCCTTCGTCGAGGGCCGCAACCACTTCCAGCACGACGTCAACTTCACCCTGCGCGCCTTCGACGGCTTGCACGTCAGCTACACGGAGCGTCAGACCTCGGGAGCTCATTAGGTTCCGGGAGCGCTCCTTGAACCTCGGGGGAATCCGGGGGTCAGCCGCCCGAGAAGTACGCCGCCATGGGCTCGAAGTAGTTGTCCTGCCAGCCACCATTCTCATAGTTCGTCTGCTCGGCGGGGACGTTTCGATGATGCAGCACGACGCGGCAGCCACACGCGTGTTCCTCGAGGAGCACTTCGATCGTGGAGTCCTCGTGGTCCAGTTCGAAATGGCTGGTGCGCCACGTCTGCTCGATTCGCCGTGCCCGGTCGAGGGCCGTGGTGACACCCGTGATGTACCCGAAGTGAGCGCTGTGGCCACCACCCACTTCGGGGTCGATCTCGGCCTCGCCGCCCGTCATCGCGGTGTGCCCCTCGCTCGACATCCACGCGTCGAAGATCGCGTCTGGCGTCGCGGGAATGATCGTCTCGAGGACGAAGTCGTAGGTCATCGCGCACCCTCCGTGTGGCACCGACGCTAGCCCCGGCCCCTGAGTTGCGGGTTAGGTGCCAGGGGCGCTCCTGGAACCCGAGAGGCGGCTGCGATGAGCGAGTTCACGGCAGACGAGGTGGCCCGACTGCGCGAGCGGTTGGAGATCGAGGAGATCCGCAAGGTCCGCCTGCTTTACAGCCACCTCATGGACAGCCATCGCATCGACGAGCTGGCGGAGCTGTTCACCCAAGACGGCGTGTGCGTGTTCGGACCCTTCGGCCGCTGGGAGGGA
>CAYUBX010000571.1:0-2892 GCA_964443165.1 uncultured Acidimicrobiales bacterium | reverse complement strand
CATCCGCGAAGCGCGCGACGGCGCCTGTGGCCCCCGGATCGATGATGATCGACAGCATGTTGTTGATCACCCGGCCGTCCCTGGGGTGCTCGGGCTGAGCCGTTTCACCTCCGAGCAGCGCCGCGCCGAGTAGCTCGCACATGATCGCCAGGCCGGAGCCCTTGTGGTCGCCGAAGGCGACGAGTGCACCACGCGGGTCTGCGAACATGACGCCCGGGTCGTCGGACAGGCGGCCCTCCGCATCGAGGACCGCTCCGTCGGGGACCTTCACGCCCTTGTTGTGGGCGACCCGAGCCTTGCCCTGGGCGATGATGCTCGTCGCCATGTCGAGCAGCGCAGCGGGCTTGCCATCTGGGCCCGGCACCGCCGCGCAGAAGGGATTGGTGCTGAAGGCCGCGTCGGCACCGCCGTACGCCGCGACCAGCGGTGGATGCCCGATCACGTTCACGAAGTGGATCGACGCCATGCTCGCCGCGGCGCACTGTTCGGCCCAATGGCCGATCCGGCCGATGTGGGAGCTATTGCGCAACCCGGTGATCGCCGCGCCGTGCGCGCGTGCACGCTCGATCCCGAGTTCCATCGTCTCGTATCCGTTGACCTGACCGAACCCCGCCTTGCCGTCGAGAACGACGAGCGAGCCGGCGTCCACGACGATGTCGGGATGCTGGTTGACGTGGAGCTTCCCGGCCGTGGCGATCATCACATACGCGGGCACCATCCCCACGCCGTGAGAGTCGTGACCGGCGAGGTTCGCGCCGATCAGTTGATCGGCCACGAGGGTCGCCTCGCGTTCCTCGGAGCCGAGGGCCTGGCAGGTCTCGACGACGTAAGTGTGAAGGGTGTCGGGGTGAAAGGTCGGCACGAGCGCCAAGCTAGCCCTCGCCCATCACCACCGTTCCTTCGAGATAGCCGGGCTCGATCAACGTGGTACGCGGGGCCACTCGTGCGAGCTCCTCTCGGATCGGCCCGGTATCCGTCGGGACCGAGAACCCCGGCAGCCAGTCGTCGTGGTGGCAGAGGAGAACCGTCTTCGGTCGCAGCATGTCCACCTGCCGCCCCACGAACTGGGCGAGCGATCCCTGGATCGGCTCGCCGTCGATGTTGCCGCGACCGGCCGCGGCCAGAATCGCCACGTCTGGCCGGAGGTCTCGAAAGACTCCGCTCCAGTGGCCGGACGTGTCCTGAAAGAGCAGCGAACCGTCTGGCGTCTCGAAGAGGTAGACGAAGGCACCGCCGTCTCCCCTGTCGCTGTGCCCCTGTGCACTCGCCACCATGTGATCCTGCACCGGCGCGTCCGTCTCGTTCATCAGGTAGGAGAACAGCTTCTGCAGCCGCTCCCGTTGCTCTTGCCAGGTGACGCCGAGGTCCCCCAGGCACACCTCGCCAGGCTGGTCCATCTGTGCGTGCGACCACACGCACGAGTGCTGGCTGGGGAACACCGACACGCTGACGTCGTTGCCGAGATCGATCGTCTCCCCTCCGCCGACGAGGATCATGCGCTCGAGCGGGACGCCGGCCTCTTGCATCACCCGGGCCGACTCATAGCTGCAGATCAGCGTGGCCTCGGTGTTCGCCATGATCGTCTCGGCCCCGTACAGGTGGTCGAAGTGGCTGTGGCCCACCACGATCCAGTCGGCCTCGTCGATGTCGCTAGCACTCACCCCCGGACCAGCCGCATTGGCCGCGCGGTCGATATACGCGTCGAGGAAGATCGTGAGCCCGGCAGTGCGCATCCGGTACGTCGCACAGCCATACCAGTCGAGGGTCGTGGTCATGGGGGCCGAGGCTAGGCCCCGTACCCTTGGCCCGCGGAGCATTCGGACACGGGAGCGGCAGACATGGGAGACGAGGCGCCGCTGG
Source organism: uncultured Acidimicrobiales bacterium (assembly GCA_964443165.1). GTDB lineage: Bacteria > Actinomycetota > Acidimicrobiia > Acidimicrobiales > Poriferisodalaceae > JAYPWI01. The sequence continues at coordinate 1,032 of CAYUBX010000571.1, read as the reverse complement.
TGCGGGTCGCGCCCCGGATCTCCTATCCCGACGAGCTCCCGATCGCCGCGCGGGTCGACGAACTCAAGCAGGCGATCTCGAACAACCAGGTGGTCGTCGTGGCGGGCGAGACCGGATCGGGGAAGAGCACCCAGCTGCCCAAAATCTGCCTCGAGATCGGCCGTGGCGCCACCGCCCGCATCGGCCACACCCAGCCTCGCCGGCTGGCGGCTCGATCCATCGCCGAGCGGGTCGCCCAGGAGCTCGCGGACCCCGCCGCGGGGCAGAGCGGCGAGGTAGGCGGAACCGTGGGCTACGCGGTCCGCTTCACCGATCGGGTCGCCGACCACACGATGGTCAAGCTCATGACCGACGGCATTCTCCTCGCCGAGATCCGCCGCGACCGCGATCTCCGCCAATACGACACGATCATCGTGGACGAGGCCCACGAGCGGAGCCTCAACATCGACTTCCTGCTCGGCTACCTACATCGGCTTCTGCCCCGTCGCCCCGATCTCAAGGTGATCATCACCTCCGCGACCATCGACACCGAGCGCTTCGCCGAGCACTTCGACGGTGCGCCGATCGTGATCGTCGAGGGCAGGACGTATCCCGTCGACGTGCGATACCGCGACGCGAGCGAGATCGACCAGCCCGCTGCGATCGCCGAGGCCGTCGAGGATCTCTTCACCGAGCGCGACGGCGACGTCCTCGTTTTCTGCTCGGGCGAGCGCGAGATCCGCGACGCCATCGAGGAGCTCGCTCTGCCGAACACGGAGGTCATCCCACTGTTCGCTCGGCTGAGCGCGGCGGAGCAGCACCGCGTCTTCGGAGCACACCGCGGCAGGCGCGTCGTGGTGGCGACCAACATCGCCGAGACGAGCCTCACGGTTCCCGGCATCCGATCGGTGGTCGACGTGGGCACGGCCCGAATCTCGCGCTTCAACCGCAGAACCAAGGTGCAGCGCCTCCCGATCGAGGAGATTTCGCAGGCATCTGCGGACCAGCGGGCGGGGCGGTGCGGCCGCCTGGGTCCCGGTGTCTGCATCCGGC
>CAYUBX010000570.1:0-2895 GCA_964443165.1 uncultured Acidimicrobiales bacterium | reverse complement strand
CTTCGCTCCTCCTCTGCGGACTACTTCATCCAACGATCACTGCAGCAACGTTCACTTGCCGCACTCGTCGTCGCTTCGCTCCTCCTCTGCGGACTACTTCATCCAACGATCACTGCAGCAACGTTCACCCGCCGCGGAGGTAGTCCCTGTGCTCCTCGTGGATCTCCGTCCCCGCGACGCGGGCGGCTGTTGCCTCGCCGATCGCCAGGAACGACGCTGTGGCCCTCGTACAGACAGTTCCATGCGCATCGATGATCTGGGCGACGGTGTCGATTCGGTCGCCGTCCACCGACGAGATGCTGGCTTCCACGGTGTGCGACGACCCCACAGCCACGGGCGCGAGAAACTCGGCGTTCGAGCGAGACGTCAGGGCCCACTGGTGAACGATCGCGATCGTGGCCCAGGCCATCGCCTCGTCGAGGATCGCGAGCTGCACCCCGCCGTGCACCAGGGTCGGGGCTCCCGAGTAGGTGTCGGACAACTCGAACTCCGCAACCACGGTTTGCGCATCCTGGTCGTGGAAGAACGGGATGCGCAGACCGTCGTCGTTGCGGGCCTCACACACGAAGCAGTTGGATTCGTAGCCCCAGTCGTCGTTGTGGAGTCGGACCCTCATCACACCGTCCTCTGGTCGACGGGCCGCGAGCTTCAGCGGCCCGAATGACCGAACCCGCCGACACCACGCTCTGTTTCGTCGAGTTCGTCCACGAGGTCCCACTCCGCCGCTTCGACGCGCTGGATCACCAACTGGGCGATGCGGTCGCCACGGGAGACCTCGTACGGCTCCGAGGGGTCGGTGTTGACCAGCAAGACCCGCAGCTCATCTCGATACCCGCTGTCGATCAGACCAGGCGTGTTGAGGCAGGTGACGCCGTGGCGCAGAGCCAGACCAGACCGCGGCTGGACGAACCCCGCGTACCCCTCGGGTATCGCCACGGCCATGCCCGTTCCGACGAGGGCGCGACCACCGCCGGGCGCCAGCACGGCGTCCTCGCTGGCCACGAGGTCGGCACCGGCATCGCCGGGCTTGGCGTACGCGGGAAGGGGAAGGTCGGGATCGAGACGGCGAAGGGGGACGGTCACCACGTCGACGACTCTAGGCAGCGCGATGACCTCGGTCCGGGAGGGGGTCACCGTTGCACCCACCCTCTACGATGCCGTCCGTGCTCGTCTGGATGGACCTTGAGATGACCGGGCTCGACCCCCGGGTTCACCGCATCGTGGAGATCGCGACCATCATCACGGACGATCGGCTCGAGATCATCGCCGAGGGCCCCGACCTGGTGATCCAGGCCTCCGACGACGAGCTCGCTGCCATGGACGACTTCGTCACCAACATGCACAGCAAGTCGGACCTGCTCGACCAGATCAAGGCGTCCGAGATCACCCTCGAGGACGCGGGTGCCCAGACGTTGGCGTTCATCAAGGAGCACGTGAAGACGGCGCGCGCGGTCCCCCTGTGTGGCAACTCGATCGGGACGGATCGTCGTTTTCTCGATGCCTACCTCCCCGAGATCGAGAACTTCCTGCACTACCGCTCGGTCGACGTCTCCACGCTCAAGGAACTCGCACGCCGGTGGGCGCCCGATGTGGCCAAGTCGGTGCCGCTCAAGGCCACGACGCATCGGGCGCTCGATGACATCCGCGAGAGCATCGTCGAGCTCCGCCACTACCGCGACCAGCTGTTCTTGTTGCCCGACGGCGCATCCACCGAATCGAACGACGGTTAGAGATTCCGGTAGATTCACCCAGGTGAACAAACCGACGCGCGAGGAGCAGCTCCCCCCTGAAGAGGGAATCGTCGAACTAGCCTCCAACGTGCGACGGCTCCAGCTGCCGATGTCGATGCCCGGGCTGGGCCATGTCAACTGCTACATCCTCGACGACGCCCACGGGGCTGCACTCGTCGACCCGGGGCTCCCCGGACCGCAGAACTGGCGGGCGCTCATGGACGGCCTCAAGCGGGCGGACGTGCCGCCCGAACGAGTGCATTCGATCGTCATCACCCACAGTCACCCGGACCACTTCGGGGCCGCGGGACGCTTCGCCGAACAGTACGGCGCGGAGATCATCACCCATCGCAACTTCCGTCTCTGGTGGGACCTCGACGAGGAGGACGACGAGCCCCTCGAGAACGTCGCCGCAGCGGGCGACAACGAGGAGATCAACGCGAGCATGTACGACGACCCGCTGTTCTCGGGTCGCAAGCAGGGCCCCGGCGCGCCCACCCCGTGGGGTGGCGAGCGCTTCAAGATGCCCTGGCACCGCCGGCTCGGATACTTCGTGATGCGTCACGGCTGGGGCGGTCGCTTGTACGCCACGCCGACGCCCACCAAACGCGTCGAGGACGCCGACCGCATCTCACTCGCTCGACGCGAGTGGGTGGCGGTCCACACCCCTGGCCACACCACCGACCACCTCTGCCTCTTCGACCCGGAGGAGGGGATGATGATCTGCGGCGATCATGTGCTGCCGACCATCACGCCGCACATCTCCGGATTTGGGACAGCGCGCGATCCGCTCAAGGACTTCTTCGAAAGCCTCGACCGGGTGGGCGAGTTCTCGGGGGTGAAGCTCGCGCTGCCCGCGCACGGCAACCCCTTCGTCGACCTGCCCGGGCGGGTCGACGACATCAAACGCCACCACGATGAACGGCTCGACATTCTCCGCGAGTCCTCCGACAAGCTCGGCCGTGCTCCCGTCGAGGGATACATGCGTGAGCTGTTCAAGGAGCGGGCGTGGGGACCCATGGCCGAATCGGAGACGTTCGCCCACCTCGAACACCTCCGCCACATGGGCGAAGCCGACGCCAACCGAACCGACGACGGCCGCCTGCACTATCAGTTCCGCTGACGCTCCTGACTGCGCTGCGTCCTCGGCCTAGCGGCCTGCGGT
>CAYUBX010000569.1:0-2896 GCA_964443165.1 uncultured Acidimicrobiales bacterium | reverse complement strand
CAGGCCCTGGCTGTCCGTTGCCCGCGCGTGGATGCGATACCAGACGTCCGTCGAGGTCTCGCCCGGGGTGGGGATCGCGAAGTTGCCCGAGGCCACGCCGGGAATCGACGGGATGAACGGGTGGGTGTGATCCGCGTGGTGGAACACCACCTCCCACTCGAAGGAGGTCGCGCCGAGAGTGCCGTCTTCAGGGTCGGTCGCCGTCGCGCCGAACGAGACGCTGTTACCTGCCACGTACGTCGAGCCGACCGTCGGCGACGTGATCGTCACCGTCGGGCGCTGGTTCACCGTCACGGTCAACGTAGCGGCGCTACTCGTCGCAGTGCCCTCGCTGTTGGTCGCCCGGAGTGCGAACACGTCGCCGTCGTCCGACGCCGCCACGTTGGTGAGGTTGAGCGTGGCGGAATTGGCGCCCGCGATCGGAGCGCCGTTGCGGAGCCACTGAAGCGTGGGCGCTGGAGACCCGGTTGCGTTCGACGTGAAGGTGGCGTTCTCGCCCTCGGCGATCGACACGTCTGTGGGTTGCGCCGTGATCGACGGAGGCGTCAGTGCGCCGCCGTTGTAGTCGATCTTCCAGACTCGCCAGGCGGTCCGGGTCGCGTAGTACATGTACCCATCGGGACCCATCTCCATGTCGACGATGTCCTTCGCGTCGCCGAAGTAGTTGAAGTCACCGGTGTTCACGTCGAGGGTGCCGATCCACTCCTTGCCGAAGTCCGCGAAGAACAGGAGCCCGTTGTACGACGCTGGGTAGCGGTTGACCGAAGGGCGGTAGAACGCTCCGCCCGCCACGGTGTTGCCGAAGGGAACGGTCAGGTTGCTGTCGTGGCTGTAGGCGAGGACAGGGGTCGTCTCGCCGGGAACGCTGGTCGGACCTTCGGTGTTGGGCCAGCCGAAGTCAGCGCCCTTCGCGATGAGGTTGACCTCCTCGTAGTCGTTGTTGCCCACATCCATGAAGACGTGCCGCCCGTCCGTCGGGTCGACGGCGGACTGCCAGGGGTTGCGAAGCCCGATGGCCCAGATCGACCGATGAAGGCCGGTGGTCTGGTTGTAGAAGGGGTTGTCCGTGGGGATGGTCCCGTCTGGGTTGAACCGCAGCATCTTGCCGAACGTCGAGGTGAGGAGCGGCGCCAGGTGAGGCTGGAGGTTGTCTCCGACGGTGATGTAGAGCTTCCCGTCCTGGTTGAACTGCAGGTCGCCGCCGAGGTGGTTCACCTGGGCATCGGAGATGGGATCAGTGGTGAAGAAGACGAACTCGGAGTTCGCGACCATCGTCATCGTCGCGGGGTTGAGCGTGATCCGGCTGGCCCGGCCGTGGCGAGTGTCACCCTCGAGCGTCGTGTAATAGACGTAGAGGTACGGATCGGCGGGGAAGTTGGGGTGCAGCGCGGTTCCGAAGAGGCCGTTGGTCGCGTTGATGGCCGCCGGCACGCTCGCCACGGGCGTGGCGCGCATGGTGCCGTTGGCCTCCATCAGGCGGACGTCGCCGTCCTGCTTGCTGATCAGAAGTCGTCCGTCGTCCATGAACTCGATGTGCGACGGCAAGAAGCCGATGACACCGTGCTCCGAGGCCGAGAAACCGGCCGGGAGCCCGCTCGCCTGCGGAGTTGCGGTGCCGCCGTCGTGGTCCGCCCCTGAGGGCACCACCATCACGGCGAGCGCCACGACGGCTGCGACCACCAACAGCGCGATCTTTGTCCAGCGGCCCCGCTGCACCCGCTGTGCGATCTTTCGCATCCGAATTTCTCCCACGTCGCTTGCGTGCCAACGCCGTACCGGTGGGCCCGTGACGGCTCGGCGGCTGGATGATCCTCTCTTGATGCGGTCACTCATTCAAGAAAAACCACAGAAAGTAGTGAAACACTCACTGTGTGCGGGTGTCCATTGTGAGGCCGGATCCGTTCAGATGTCGGCGCCGGGTCCCGACGGACATCGGCGATCTGAGGCCCCGTCGAGCGTTACTGCCGAGACCTCGACCCCGAGGACCTCGACTCGTGAATGTCGCGCCTTCATGAAGCGCCTGCAACGAGTCCGAGGATCCAGTCGTAGGTGCGCTCAAGCCCTGTTCGCAGGGCGATCGATGGCTCCCAACCGACACGCTCCGCGATTGCTGTGTTGTCGCTGTTGCGACCGCGAACGCCCTGCGGCGCGGAGAGGTCATGCACCCTCGTCACCTCGATCCCCGCGATTTCGGCGACGATGTCCACCAGGCGGTTGATCGAGACCAGCTCGGCTGAGCCCAGGTTGATGGGCGCATCGATGTCACTGTTCATGATCGCCTGCGTGCCGTAGACGCAGTCATCGATGAACATGAAGCTACGGGTCTGCTCGCCGTCGCCCCACACTTCGATTTCGTGGTTGCCCGACAGCTTGGCTTCGGCGACTTTGCGGCAGATCGCTGCTGGCGCCTTTTCGCGACCACCTGCCCACGTTCCGTGCGGGCCGTACACATTGTGATATCGAGCAACCCGCGTGTAGAGACCGAAATCCTCCTGAAAGTGGCGGCACATCCTCTCGCTGAAGAGCTTCTCCCAGCCATACCCGTCCTCGGGCATAGCCGGATAGGCGTCGGACTCCTTGAGCGCGGTGACCTCGGGGTTGACTTGGTGCTCCGCGGCGTACACGCAAGCTGAGGAAGAGAAGAAGAATCGCTTGGCGCCAGCCTCCTGAGCGGCCTGCAGCAGATGTGTGTTGATGAGCACGGACAGCATGCACAACGCCTTGTTGTTCTCGATGAAGCCCATCCCGCCCATGTCTGCCGCGAGGTTGTAGACATCGTCGACTCCGATGACCGCCTTGCGGCAGGTGCCGATCTCGGAAAGGTCGCCCACCCAGCTCTCAGCGCCTTCGTGGACCTGGTACCAGCGCCCGAACTCCTTGCAGTCGACCGCGACGA
>CAYUBX010000568.1:0-2898 GCA_964443165.1 uncultured Acidimicrobiales bacterium | reverse complement strand
CGCACTTCCGCATGTCCGAGGGAAGCGGTCTCCCCGATGATCCGTTCGATCTCGAAGCCCGGCGCATCCGTCGGCATGAGGAAGGCGCTGATCCCTCCCCGGCGGGCCGCGGCTCGCTCCTGATCGGTGACCGCCAACACGATCATCCAGTCGGCGATCGGGACGTGGGTGGTCCAGATCTTGCGACCGTTGAGTATCCAGCCGTCGGCATCGGCATCGGCGCGGGTCCGGATCCTCGTCGCGTCCGACCCAGCGTCGGGTTCGGACATCCCGAAGCACATCATCGTCTCGCCGGCCATCATCCCCGGCAGCACCTCGGTGCGGGCGCGCTCGGAAACGCGCTCGAGGACAACGCTCGGGCCGAACGCCCAGTGGCTGATCGTGAACTGGCCGAGCCAGTTGGCGCCGCCGCAGAGGTGGTAGATCCGTTCCCAGGCGGCGTAGTAGGCGAGATGGCCGAGCCCGCCACCACCCATCGATTCGGGCACCGCCAGGGTGAAGTAGCCGGCTCTCGCGGACGCCTGGCGAATCTCGTTGATGATCGCGACGACATCGCCTGCGTAGCGACCGGTCTCGTCGTAGCGGCGGCGGACGTTCTCGAGGAGGTCGTGGTTCGCTTCCCATCGGGGGATCACCTCGGCACGGGTGAAGGCCTCCACGCCCTCGACCACGGCGGTGACCTCGTCGGGTAGCTCGAAGCCGATGGCGTCGCTCATGACCGATCCAGCCTCACGCGACCGCTGCGCTACCGCTCGTGACGAGCGGGTAGAGCCCGTCGGCTCCCTGGGCGACGACGGTGTGGCCCAGCCAGCTCGACCACTCGGCGTCGGAGCCGTACTCCTTGCGCCAGGCCCAAAGGCGGCGGCTGAGGTGGTGTAGCGCGTACTCCTGAGTCATGCCCATGGCACCGTGCGCCTGATGGCAGGCCTTGGTGGCCCGCGCCGCCGCCTGGTTGGCGATGAGCTTGGATGCGGCGATCTCGAAGTGGGCGTGGCCTCGGTCGGCCTCGCGGCCGGCCGTTTCCGCAGCCATCCGCAGGAGCGCCGCATCCTGAGCGGCCCACACCAGATGCTGTTGCACGGCCTGGAAGCGGGCGACCGGTCGGCCGAACTGCACACGGTCGTTGGTGTAGGTGACCGTGAGCTGGCTCATCTTCTCGATCGCGCCGGCCATCAACGCCACCCTCGACAGGGCCCCGCGGAATCGGAAGGACTCGGCGTCGACCCCCGGCCCCGCTGCGGCGATCGGGGCGCTGACGCCGTCGAACGTCACGGTGTCGCGCGGCTCGCCGGCCATATTGGTCATCGGTGTGATGGCGCAGTCGGCGGCTGCGACCGAGGCGACCATGGCGAGGCCGTCGACCTCTGTGAGGATGGCGATCCTGTCTGCCCAGCGGGCCCAGGGAACTCTCGTCGCCGTGCCCGCAAGGCTCGCCATGTGGCCGTCGACGTCGGCCTCGATGCCGTGGGTGGAACCGGGCACGACGGTGATCACGCCCTCTGGGAGTTCGTGGCCCGCGGAGGAGAGGAGCCAGCCGCCGAGGACACCGGTCTCCGCGGCGGGGATCGGCGCGGCGTGATAGCCGACGATGCGTAGCACCTCGAGCGCGTCGAGGAGTGAGCCGCCCGAGCCCCCGGCCTCCTCGTCGATCGAGATCCACGGGAAGCCGGTTTCGGCGAACGCAGCCCAGATGTCGGGGGCTCCGCCGTCGGCCTCTGCGGCCTGAACGGCTTCGTGAGAGCAGAGCTCGGCGAAGAGGCGATCGGCGGTCTCGGTGATGAGCTCATCGACATAGGGAGAGCCGGTCATGGACATTGCTGCGCCCTCCTGCTCGCCGTCGCGCTCGCGTGGGTGCGATTCATCAGATCTCCAGTCCCTGTAGGCCCTTGGACGCGACGGATCGCAAGATCTCGATCGTCCCTCCCCGGATGGTGTTGCCCGGAAACGTCACGACGCAGTCGGCGAGCATCCGCTCGAAGAGCGACGCCGAGTCGGGGGAGTACTCCAGGTCGACGAGCTGCACCAGCTTCTCCACCACCTCCTGCTCGTAGCGAGTCCCCATCTCCTTGACGAGCGACGACTCGACGCTCGGAGCCTCGCCCTCGTCGATCAGCCGGGCCACGGACAGCGAGAGGTTCCGGATGCCCCACCAACGAGCGATCATCTCGCCGAACAGGTCGCGCAGAGCAGGCTCCATCGAGATGGCGTCGCTCTCTCGGAGCAGCTGTTCGATGGTCGAGAAAGGAGACAACCAACGGTCGGGCCCGCCGCGCTCGTACGCCATCTCGGTGGTGTTCTGATGCCAACCCATACCGAGGTCGCCCACGACGTTCTCGTCTGGCACGAACACGTCGTTGAACGTCACCTCGTTGAAGTGGTGGGTGCCGTCGAGGAAGGGGATCGGGTTGATCTCGAGCCCCGGGGACTGTAGGTCGACCAGCATCTGGGTGAGGCCGGCGTGCTTGTTGCCGTCTTCGATGGGAGCCGTGCGCAGCAGGCACACGAACCAGTCGTTCTCGTGGGCTCCCGAGGTCCAGATCTTGGTGCCGTTGATGATCCAGCCGCCGTCGCCGCGCTCGGCTCGGGTCGATACCGAGGCGAGGTCCGATCCGCTGTCCGGCTCGCTCATGCCGATCGAGAACCCCAGCTCCCCGCGACAGATCACCGGAAGGAAGCGCTCGCGCTGCTCGTCGTTGCCGAACTTCAAGATGACGTTGCCCGTCTGGCGGTCGGCGACCCAGTGATGGCCGACCGGGGCACCCCATCGCAGCATCTCCTCCACCACGATGAAGCGGTCGACGGCCTTGCGGTTGCTGCCGCCCCATTCGGTGGGCAATGCCATGCCCCCCCCCCCGCGGTCGGCCATCTTGCGCGAGAACTCTTTGTCCTTGCGGGCGG
>CAYUBX010000567.1:0-2901 GCA_964443165.1 uncultured Acidimicrobiales bacterium | reverse complement strand
GTTGCAGTAGTCGTCCCCGACGGAGGGAACGGGCGGTTCTGGGACGACTACTGCAACTGGCAACGGATCCCCGAGTTCGAGCGTTTCGTGCGTGAGTCGCCCGCCGCAGGACTCGCCGCGGCGCTGATGAGATCGTCGACCGTTCAGTTCTTTCACGATCACGTGTTGGTCAAAGACGCCGGCACCGCCACCGCCACGCCCTGGCACAGCGACAGCCCCTACTACTTCGTCGACGGGGCCCAAACTGTGAGCCTCTGGTTGCCGCTCGACCCGGTGCGTTCGGCGACGTTGCGCATCATCAAGGGATCGCACCTGTGGCACAACGACGTCCGTCCGGTGAGGTGGCTGTCCGGCGAGTCGTTCTACGAGGACGGTGACTTCCTCCCGGTCCCGGATCCCGACAACGACGATGACTACGAGATCCTGGAGTGGGCGCTCGACCCAGGGGACGCCGTCGCCTTCCACTTCCGGGTCGTCCACGGCGCTCGCGGCACCCCTCACAGTGCACGGCGACGTGCGTTCAGCGCTCGCTTCGTCGGCGACGATGCTCGCTACGTGAGCCGTTCCGGACGGACCTCGCCGCCCTTTCCGGGGCACGGGATGGCGGATGGCCAGCGACTGCGAGAGGACTGGTTTCCGCTCCTGGTCGGAGGTGACTGAAGCGCGCTCTCAGGCCAAGTCGCGTCGCTCGAGTGCGGCGGCCCCGATGATCACGCATGACACCGCCCCGCCGCCGAGAACGGCCAGGTGCGTCGACGCGGCGGGCGCCACCTACGAGGCGTTCGGGTGGAGAGCCTGCGGCTGCCCGGCGCCCTGGTCTCGGAGATGACGTTCAGCCTCTGAGGGGTCGATGCCGGGCGGTTCAGCTGTAGGTCTTGGTGCCTTTGACCCGGCAGTAGCCGCAGTTCTTGTAATCGGTGATGTAGACGGTCGTCTTCGTGATCTTCCACAAGCCGACCTGGACGCCGCCGGCCGCGAGACCAGAAAGGGGAAGGATGAGGGCCTTGAAGCCCTCGGTCTGCTGCACCGCCTGGCTCAAGGCCTGGGCGTGAACCGGTTCGAGGTTGGTTGCCGCCTTCACCCCGTCGTCGACGTCCTTGAGCGCTTTGCTCGCCGCCTTGAGTGCCTTGCGCAGTTGGGGGGCCTTCACCGCGGACTTCGCGATCGCGCCTGCGCTCACGCCGAGTGACACGTCGCCGCTCCAGCCGAGCAACGCCCCGCCGATCGCGTCCTGCACCTCGCTGACGTGGAGGCCGGTTGCGAAGCCGGTGATCGCACCGCCCTCACCACCCAACCCGACGCCCCAGCGGGTGGACCGGACCGTGAATTCGATCCAAACGCCGGAGTTGCAGGTGCAGACCGCCCAGAACCAGTGGGTGTCCGTTCCCCGGATGAGTCCATGACCGCCCGTGTAATAGCCGTAGATGAACCAGACGCCACAGGGACAACAAACGTGTAGCTCCCCCACCTGTTTCAGGTTGTCCCCTCCGCTCGACTCGTCGTCGGGTGACCCATCGTCACCATCTTCGGGGTCACCGGGGGGAGCGCCCCTTGCCCCCTCGGCTTCTCTTTCGGCGTCGGCTTGGGCGGCCGCCGCTGCTTCGGCGAGGCGCTGGGCCTCCTTGCGGAGGCATTCATCCGCTGCTCTGCGAGCGGCTGCGGCATCGTCACAGGCCTTCTCGGCCGCGGCCTCGGCCTCGGCGGCGGCCTGCTCGGCGGCGGCGGCCTCGGTTTGCGCGGCCTTCGCTGCCGCCTCGGCCTCCCGGGCCTTCTGGTCCGCAGCGTCGGCTTCGGCCTTCGCCTCGTCGCGGCGCTCCGCGGCCCGCTTCCGGAGTTCTTCGATGGTCTCCCGGTCCCCGAGGCGGCTCCACTCGTCTTCGAGTTCTCCCGCGGTCATCTCGCCGGCCTGGTAGGCCGCGTAGGCCGCGGCCGACGCCTCGTTCTTCAAGGCCAGGTCGCCGGAGGTGATCCGACCCTCGTCGTCTTCGACGTAGGAACTCCCCGGGTCCAGCGCGGCATCGGCGACGGCGAGGATGTCAGCTTTGGCTTTCGCCTCGGCGGCCGCGGTCGACGCTGCCGTCTCGGCATCGGCGGCGGCATCGGCCTTCGCATCGGCGTCGTCCTGAGCTGCCTCGGCTTTCGCCCTGGCGGTGGCACAGGCTCCGTCGGCCTCCATCGCCGTCGCGATCTTGTCGTCGCAGGGTCCCTTCTTCGTCCCCGTCCCCGGGAAGGGGGAACCCTGGAGCTCCAACTCGACCAGTTCGATGGGTGGAGCCTTCGGGGTGTCGTCGTCAGCAGGTGCGGCCGCCTTTTCGGCTGCGACGGCCCGCCGGCGGGCGAGGACGATCATGATCGCCGCCATCACCGTCAGCGAACCGAGGAGCAACAGCAGGATCAGCAGTCCACGGCCGGATCCGTCGTCGGCTACCGCGGCCGGCCCGGCCGATGTATCCGGCTCCGCCGCCTCCTCGGGGTCGACCCCCTCCGGCTCGCTGTCGGGCTCGGGCTCGTCGGCGCTGGCCAGCGCCTTGGCCTCGGTCGTCGTGGTCGATTCCGCCACGGCACGGTCGCCGAAGAGCAGCGCCACCACCTCGTCCACGAACTCGCGGTCGAGGAGGCTCGGATCGAACACCGCCGCCGGGTCGATCTGGGGAGCGGGCGCGGCCAGATAGGTCGGTATCTCGCCCGGTTCGGTCAGCTCGCCGTCGGGGTCGTCGAACTCGGGGACGACGACCCAGGTCTCCTCGTCGCCCTCGACCGACTCGTCGGGATCGCTGACGATCAGCATCGTGTCGCCCGGGGCGTCGACGGGAGCATCGGGCGAGGGAACGGCGACGAACTCGGTCGGCCATGGCACCTCGGCGATCGGGAAGAACTCCCCCTCGTCGTCGAGAACGACGA
>CAYUBX010000566.1:0-2905 GCA_964443165.1 uncultured Acidimicrobiales bacterium | reverse complement strand
CATGCCGAGCGGCTGGTCGCTCGTCAGTCCAGGTTTCTGTCGTCGTGATGCGCGAGGCGTCGCACCGGAGCTGCTCGGCTGGATCCTCGGGACGTCGGACGGCTCCGTGTCCGGGCGCATCGTGGAGGTCGAGGCCTATCGAGGTGACGGTGACGAGGCGTCGCATTCACACAACGGCATGACCCCACGCAACGAGGTGATGTTCGGGGAGCCCGGTCGGCTCTACGTCTATTTCACCTACGGGATGCACTGGTGTGCGAACGTCGTCTGTGGGGAGGAGGGCAGCGGCGAGGCCGTTCTGATTCGTGCCCTGCAGCCGCTCACGGGCGAGGATCGGATGGTCCAGCGCCGTCCGGCTGCCCGACGCCCTCGTGACCTCGCCAACGGACCGGCGAAGCTTTGCCAGGCGCTTGGTATCGACGGCGACGCGAACGGGTCGCTGCTATGGGGTGAGGGACCCTTCTGCCTGTGGGACGACGGGATCCGGCCCGGGCGCGTGGAGACCTCCCTCCGGATCGGGATCTCGAAGGCGGTCGACCTCCCGTGGCGTTGGTTCGATGCCGACGACGAGAACGTGAGCCGTTGATCGGTCGGGTACCGTCGCCGCCATGTCACGAGGCACCTGGCTGAGCGGCGGCGACGTCGCGCTCGCTCGATCGGACCGGTTGGAGCGCGCCGTCGCGGCTGTCGAGGCGTTCGAACCGAGCGAGGATGCGCAGCGAGATGCCAAACATCAGGTGCTCGACTTCGTCGCGGAGCATCCCGACGCCCTGCACAGGAGCTGTCTTGAGGGCCACCTCACCGGCTCCACCTGGGTGGTCGACCATGCGGGGGAGCGCGGCCTGGTGCTGCTCCACGCGAAGGTCGGTCGCTGGCTCCAGCCCGGCGGGCATGCCGATGGTGACGCGTGCCTGGCGGCTGTCGCGCTGCGAGAGGCGACAGAGGAGACCGGGATCGAGGGACTCACGGTGTGGAGCGACCCGATCGACATCGACGTTCACCTCTTCGTCAACCGCAAGGGCACCGAACCCGACCATCTCCACCTCGACGTCCGCTACCTCGTGAGGGCACCCGATGGTGCCGTCGAGCGCGGCAATCACGAGAGCGAAGCGCTGCGATGGATCACGCCGGACGACCTCACGTCGACCGATCTCGCGCTCGACACGAGCACCCAGCGGGTGGCCCGTCACGGCTTCGCGTTGATGCGCTCGCTCAGCACGTGAGGTCTCGCTCCGTGACGAGTTCGGTACCTTCGACCTCGTGACCTGGTGGCGCTACGCCCTCGAGAACGTGGCCCTCTTCGGCTCCGGCCTTCTGGTGGGGTGGGTGGGGGTGTCGATCGCTCCCGGCTGGGGTGGTCCGGTGATCGCGGCGACGATCCTCCTCGCCCTCGCCGGCCGTCTCGCGTTCGACGGCACGTTCCTGTGGCTCGGACTCGGGATCGCCATCACCACGGTCGCCACCGTCGGCGTGTACCTCCGCGACCTCGTCGAGGTGGGCGCCTGACCGAGGTGGGCGTGTCGTCGGGGTGGCGGTAGCGTCGGGGCCGTGGAGCTGACCGGAACCCCGCTGTGGGCGGCGATCGCGCTGTCCGTCATCGTGATCTTCTACGGCTTCTGGTCGATCGCCGAGATCCCGGCCGACAACTGGGCTGCCGTAGGCAAGAAGCGCAGGCACTGGGTGATCTTGATGGCGCTCTTCGGCCCGCTGGCGGTGCTGCTGTTCTTCGGTACCTTGCGCCAGCAGCTGCGGCACCCGGAGCGCTACGAGGTGGTCGACGGCGTCGCCCCCGCCGACCGCTAGCCCGGGGCGCCGGGATTCACCCAGATGGTGACGGTGTCACCCGCCGTGTGCACCGAGCCCGAACGCGGCTCCACCTTCCACACCAGCCCGGCCCGTGCGTTCGCTCCGTCGGGGTCACTCTCGGCCTCTTCGATCAGCTCCACCACGTAGCGGCCGCGTTCGATCGCGCGCTGGGCGGATTCGGGCGTTCGCCCGAGCACATCGGGGACGCGTCCCACCTGGTCGCCGTTGGCGATGAGCAGCACGACCTCCGAGCCGCCGTGAGCGAGCGAGTCCGGCGCGGGAATCGACTCCACGACGTACCCGGCTGGGTACTGGGCGTCCGGAACGGTCTCGACGACCACGACGAAACCGGCGCGCGTGAGGATCTCCGTGGCCAGGAGTTGGGGCATCCCGATGGTGTCGGTGACCTCCTGGCCGTTCGCCGAGGTGCTGGTGGTGGGGCCAGCGCCCGGCTCGGCGAACTCCACGATCGGGGTCTCCGCGAGTGCGCTGGTCATGTAGAGCTGCCAGATCTCGGCCGGCCATCCGCCGCCGGTGACGCGGATGCGGGTGGTAGGCGGGACCATGGGGATCTGGCCCTCGGCGAAGCCCACCCATACCCCGGTGACCAGGTCGGGCGTGTATGCGACGAACCAGGCGTCTGCCCACTCCTGGCCCGTCCCGGTCTTGCCAGCCACCGGCCGACCGATCCGGGCGTTGACGGCCGTGCCGCGTGCCACCACCTGTTGGAGAACAGCGGTCACGGCCTCCGCGGTGCTCTTCTCGATCGCGCGCCTCGGCTGTGGATCGTGTTCCCAGATCACCGCACCGGACGCGTCGAGGACCCGGGTGACGCACACTGGCGGATGGTGGACGCCCTCGTTGGCGATCGTGGCATACGCCGAGGTCATGTCGAGCGGCGACACGTCGTTGGCGCCGAGCACGGAGGACGGAACTGCCAGAAGCGGAGCCGTCACGCCCAACGCCCGGGCCGTCGCGACGGCGTCGCTCGGCCCCACGTCCATCACCAGCTGGGCATAGGCGGTGTTGTAGCTGTGTACCGTCGCGTCCACGAGGTCGACCGTTCCGCCGTCGGTCTCGCCATAGTTCGAGACTTCCC
>CAYUBX010000565.1:0-2908 GCA_964443165.1 uncultured Acidimicrobiales bacterium | reverse complement strand
GGTGATCGAGCTCGTCCTGGTGTTCGGCCTCGACATGGGAATCGCCGGCTCCGCATGGTCGACGGTCGCCGTCCAGCTCGGTTCGGCGCTGTGGCTGACCCTCCACATCGTCGGGCGCGCGAGACGAAGCGGGGTCAGTCGACGACTTCATCGTCCGAGCCTCCTGCGTTCGATGAGGGTGGGAGCGCAGCTCTTCGTCCGCACCGCTGCGCTCCGCGGTTCGCTCGTCATCGCCGCGGCGCTCGCGTCACGCCTTGGGACGGCCGACCTGGCCGCGCACCAGGTGGGAATGGAGGTGTGGTCGCTGCTGGCGCTCGCCCTCGACGCGGTCGCCATCGCCGGCCAGGCCCTGGTGGCCCAGGAGCTCGGGGCCGGGCGGGTGGCCACCGCTCGGGAGGCGGGACGTCGCATGATCGGGATGAGCGTCCAGGTCGGCGTGCTCTTCGCCGTCGTTCTGCTCCTCGTACGCCCGTGGGTGGGCACCATCTTCAGCGACGACCAGGCGGTGGTGGACCTGGCTGGGTTCATTCTCCTGTTCGTCGCCGTGATGCAGCCGCTCAACGGGGTCGTGTTCGCTCTCGACGGCATCCTCATCGGTGCGGGCGATCTCCGGTTCCTCGCGACGGCGATGGTGGGCGCCTTCGTCAGCTTCGGCGTGGTCGGCATCGTCATCGGAGTGACCGGCGCGGGCATCGGCTGGCTCTGGCTCGGGGTGACGTGGTTGATGGCGGCCCGCACGATCCCGCTCTGGCTGCGGTTTCGCACAGGACGCTGGGCGGTGGTGGGCTCGGGCACGCCCTGAAGACCCCGAGGCTGACGGTGCATCTGCGGGGGTCGGCCAACAGGACAGTTCGATCCTGGATACTGGAGCGACTCTTCCCCCTCACACAAGGACTGTCCATGGCATCGATCACCGCCATCGAAGGCATCGCAAAGAAGTACCGGGCGAAGCTCGCGAGCGCGGACATCCGCACCTGCGAGAAGCTGCTCGCTGTCGGCGCGACCCGCAAGGGCCGTCGCCAGCTCGCCGATACGTGCGGGCTGTCGGAGAAGCGGATCCTCGAGTGGGTGAACCGGGCCGACCTGATGCGCGTGAACGGCGTGTCGACCCAGTACTCGGACCTCCTCGAAGCAGCGGGGGTCGACACGGTGAAGGAGCTCAAGCGACGCAAGGCCTCGAACCTCCTCGAGGCGATGGTCGCGACCAACGCGCGGCGCAAGAACCCGCTCGTTCGGCAGGTGCCCGCACTGAGCCAGGTGGAGCGATGGATCGCCTCGGCCAAGGAACTGCCGGCAGTCGTGAAGCACTGAACCGCTGCGCAGCAACGACCCGTCGAGAACCGGTAGCCGTCGCCGCTGACGGCTACTTGCGGCGCGGCGCCGCCACCGGCTGCGGGCTCGGGACCGCAGCCGCCTGCTGGTCCAATTCGACGGGCAAGGTGAGCTGGTCGGTGGGCCCATCGGCTCCAAGCCGCCACAGGCGACGACGTTCCAGCGGATAGAGGACGCGGTCGCGCCCGGCACCCAGCAGCGCGCGGACTCCGGGCCGCTGCCCAGCCCGCAGACGCCACCACGTCTTCCGACTGCGATAGTCGCGGTGCAGCGTGGTGTGGAGCTGGCGATAGAACTCGGTGGTGTACGGCCCTTCGAACAGCATCGCCATGTCGCCGCTGTCCTGCCAGTTGCGCACCGCACCGAGCTGATCGACGACTCGGTCGTGGAACTTGGTCCCCGGAAGTGGGTAGGCGACGCTCATCCCGATGTCGTCCGGCTTCGCCCTGCGGACGAGATCGAAGGTCTTCTCGATGTCCTCGCGCTCCTCACCCGGGTAACCGAACTGGAGGAAGAAGGCGATCTTGAAGCCAGCAGCGTGAACGCGGTCGGCGGCCTCGTGGATCTGCTCGACGGTGCAGCCCTTCTCCATCGCGTCGAGGATCTTCTGCGAACCGCTTTCGGCGCCGATCCACACGATGTCGCAGCCCGCAGCGGCGAGATGCTCGATGGTGTCCCCCCGCACGAGGAGGTCCGCCCGGCTCAGGCACTTGAACGGAACCACCTGGCCGCGCTCGTTCACCAGCTCGGCGAAACGTTCGATCCAGCCGGGCTTGAGCCCGAAGATGTCGTCGGCGAACCAGATGTGATCGGGGGCGGTGACCTCAGCGAGCGCTGTCATCTCGTCCACGACGGACTCGGGTGATCTCGCGTTGTATCGCTGGCCCCAGATCGGCTTGGCACACCAGTTGCAGTGGTAGGGGCAGCCCCGTGTGGTGACCAGGTTCCACGACACGTGACCGTGCCGCTCTCGCCAGCGCTCGGTGTACCGGTCGATATCGATCAGATCCCACGCCGGCAGCGGGAGATCGTCGAGCTGCTTGAGGTTGCGGCGATCCGGTGTCCGCTCGACCGACCCATCCGTCGCACGGAACTGGACGCCCTCCACCTCCGCGAGCTCGTCCTCGCCGAGGGCGGTCGACCCGTGCTCCGCAAACACGCCCAACAACTCCAGAAGCGTCGCATCGCCCTCCCCCGTCATCACGACCGATGCGCCTGCGTCGAGGTACATCTCCGCCGTGTCCGTGGCGTCGGAGCCGCACACGAGAACAGGCGTTCCTGCACCGTGTGCCGCGGCGATCATCTCGAGGGCTGCGTCGCGCATCGCGAGCAGACACATCTTCGACAGGTAGTTGAAGTTGTCCTCGAAGAGAACAGCCACGTCGGGCTGTTCACGAGCAACCATCTCGTCCCACCCGGCCGTCGACGACTCGAGCATCGCGTCGTACACGACCACGTCGTGGCCGGCCTCTCGGACCTGCGCGGCAGCGAGGAGCGTTCCCAGAGGCGAGTACGGCTGCATCGCCTCCTCGAGCTTGGGGTCGAACCGGAGGAAGTACGAATGACCGATCAGGAC
>CAYUBX010000564.1:0-2912 GCA_964443165.1 uncultured Acidimicrobiales bacterium | reverse complement strand
CGGCGATGTGGCCGTGGATGCGAAGCAGGTCGAGCCCAGCGGTTGTGGCCATGGCGAGGTCGCGTCGGTGGTGGGCCGGGGTCGTGGCCGCGAGGTCGATCGACGTCGGACCCAGGTTGGAGCCCTTCAGGAAGAGCCGCTCGCCGTTGATCGCAGCGATCCAGTTGCGGAGCTCGAACGTGCGGAGCCCGGTTCGTCGCTTGCGAACATGGCTCACCTCGTCGCCGAGCGACACGGTCACCCGAACGTCGTAGAGCGGTTGTGGACCCAGCGCCCGTGGCCACCACAGTTCGGGCGACTCCACGGCCACGTGCCACTCGACCTCGTTGCGGCCCTTGGCCAAGACGAGCTCTTGGAGGTGATGCGCGGCTGCGCCGCTGCCGCCGTTGTCGGACGCTGGATCGACAAGGGTGATGACCTGGGCCCGGTGGGTCGCCGCGCTGTCGAGCGTGGCTCGGAACCGAAGGATCGCCCGATCCGTGTCCGCCTCGAGCGCGAGCACCTGGAGATCGTCGATCCGCACGGGACCCGTCTCCTCGATCCGGACGTCCCGCCAGAGACCGCCTGGGTTGATGTCGTCGTCGAGGATGTCGCTGTGCTGTAGGACGCCGGTGATGTTCCGCTTGTCGAGCCGATCGCCGGGGTGTGAACAGGTGGCTTCGATCGCAAGCAGATGCTCCGAACCCGCGTCGAGCAGGTCGGTGACGTCGAAGACGTGCTGAGCGAAGTAGCCCTCCGTGGCGCCCAGGTAGGCGCCATCGAGCCAGATGTCGCCCTGGTAGCAGAGTCCGTCGATCGACAGCCATCGTCGGCGCCCCCGCGCCCTTGCTGTCTCGAAGCGGTGGCGATACAGGACCGCGTCCGCGTCGTGGAGTCCATCGGCGTCTCGCCAGTGGCCGGGGACGGGGGCTTCAGCCCAGTCCGAGGTGTCGAGTTCGCGGTCGGCGACCGTCCGACGCCGGGCCTCATCCGCCCGCGTCACCAACCACGTGCCCGCGAGCGACGTGCTCCGCTGCTGGTGGTCCCATTCCGGCACGCCAGGGAAGCTAGCGGGGCTTCGCCGAGTGGGAGCGCGCGGCCCGAGCCCCCAAAGCGAAGCGGGCCAGTAGGGTGCCCGCATGACGCGACCCACGACTGTCGGAGAACTGCGCAAGACGGGTTGGGAGTCCCTTCCCGTCAAGGAGGAGATGGGCCGCAACGCGGTGAAGAAGATCTCCGCAGGGGAGGCGCTGTTCGACGGGGTGCTGGGGTACGAGAACACGGTGTTGCCACAGCTCGAGAACGCGGTGCTCGCCGGCCACGACGTGGTGTTCCTCGGTGAGCGTGGGCAGGCCAAGACGCGGATGATCCGTTCGATGGTCGATCTGCTCGACGAGTGGATGCCCTACATCGCGGGGAGCGAGATCTTCGACGACCCCTACCAGCCGATCTCCAAACACGCGAAGGATCTCGTCGAGGAGAAGGGCGACGACACGCCGCTCGATTGGGCGCACCGGAGCCAGCGGTTCGGGGAGAAGCTGGCCACCCCCGACACGTCGATCGCCGACCTGATCGGTGAGGTCGACCCCATCAAGGTCGCAGAGGGTCGGTATCTGTCCGACGAGCTGACCCTTCACTACGGCCTGGTGCCGCGCACGAATCGCGGCATCTTTGCCATCAACGAGCTTCCCGACCTCGCGGAGCGCATCCAGGTGGGTCTGCTCAATGTGCTCGAGGAGCGGGACGTGCAGATCCGCGGCTACAAGGTCCGCCTGCCGCTCGACGTCCTCCTCGTCGCGTCGGCGAACCCGGAGGACTACACCAACCGTGGCCGGATCATCACCCCGCTGAAGGACCGCTTCGGCAGCCAGATCCGCACGCACTACCCGCTCGAGGTCGAGACGGAGATGGACATCGCCGAGCAGGAGGCGACGCCTCTCCAGGCGGAGGGCATCGAGGTGGAGGTGCCGGAGTTCATGAGCGAGATCGTGGCGACCTTCAGCCACATCGCCCGCTCGAGCCCGCAGGTCAACCAGCGATCGGGTGTGTCGGTCCGTATGACGGTGACCAACCGGGAGACCCTCGTGGCCAACGCGGCCCGCCGTGCGCTCCAGCGTGGCGAGACCAAAGTGGTGCCGCGGGTGAGCGACCTTGAGGCTCTGATGTCTTCGACGGGCGGCAAGATCGAGATCGAGTCGATCGAAGAGGGCCGCGACGGCGTGATCGTCGAGAACATGCTCAAGGCGGCGGTGCTCGAGGTCTTCAAGGGCCGGTTCTCGCCGGAGGATCTCGCACCGGTCGTCGACAGCTTCGATGGCGGCGCGGTGGTGCACACCGGGGACGACGTGGCGTCTGGTGACTACGCGGATCTGCTCGAAGGCAACGCGGCGTTGGCGGAAGCGGCGAGCGAGCTCACGGACTCCGCGGACCCGTCGGTTCTCGCGAGCGCCGTGGAGCTGATCCTCGAAGGTCTGCACCTCTCCAAGCGCCTCAACAAGGAAGCGGTGGGCGTCCGGGCGACGTATCGCGGCAGGGGATGAGTCGGTTTCGGTCGCTTCGTCGGTCCCAGACCGGCGCGGCCGCCGACCTGCTCGCTGCGGCGTTCCACGAGGATCCGTTCTTCGAGTGGCTCTTCCCTGATCCTGAGACGCGTCCCGTGCTCGGTCGCGCATGGATGCGCGTCAGCGCGCAGGCGTCTCTCGACCTCGGTCATGCGTATGGGCTGCTCGACGGGGAATCACTCGTCGGAGCATCCCTGTGGGCCCCGCCGGACGCCGACCTGTTCGGGTCGGGTCGATTCGCTTCGCTGTGGCATCTGGCGGTCGGGGCCAACCCGACTCGGCTCGACGAGATGCGCGACGGGTTCCGCCTTTTGAGCGGCGCCCACCCGAAGGACGAGGCGCACTACTACCTCAACACCCTGGGTGTGGATC
>CAYUBX010000563.1:0-2914 GCA_964443165.1 uncultured Acidimicrobiales bacterium | reverse complement strand
GACCCGCGTGGCGGCACACCCGAACGACTGCGCCACCTCGACGAGATCCGGCCACTCGTGTTTGGACGCGGACCGGTCCATTCCCTTGGCGTACAGCTGGACGTGTTCTGCGCCGTAGCTGCCGTCGTTGTACAGCAGCACGATGAGGTCGAGCCCCATGTGCGCGGCAGTCGACAGCTCGACCATGCCGCCCATCATGAAGCCGCCGTCACCGATCGCGAGCACGGTCGGTCGCTCGGGGTTGGCGACCGCCGCCCCGATCGCGGTGGACATGCCCAGTCCGATCGCACCGAACCCGTGGCTGGTGATCAGCGAGCCGGGATCGGGAACGCTGAGGTTGAGGCCCCACAGCATGAAGAGGCCTGCGTCGCATGCGACGACTCGGTCGTCGGGGAGCATCGAATAGACTTCGAGCGTGATGGTCCGCAGTTCGAGGCTGTCGTCGGTGCTTCGGTCGTCGACGTCGCCACGGCGATCGAAGTCACGCAGTCGTTGGGCCAGGTCGTCGCCGGCGAACGCCGCCGGCCGATGGTCGATGCTGTCCAGCATCTCGATCATCGTCTCGGCCACCAGCCTCGCGTCACCGATCACCGTGGCATCTGCGGGCTGGTAGTGGCCGATGGCCTCACTATGGAGATCCACCTGCACGATCCGCTTGTCGGAGAGCAGTTGGCCCTCGTCGGTCGTGAACTGGTTGAGGCTGGCCCCGAAGCTGATGATGCAGTCCGCCTGGACGAACGTCTCCGCAGCGAGGCTGTGCGACAGCGTGCCGTGGACGCCGAGGTCGTGCGGTTCGCCCCGGAACATTGCCGAACCGAGCAGCGATGTGGTGAGCGGAGCGCCGAGCCGGCCGGCCAGCGCGACGAGCGCGTCTCGTGCACCGGCTTGGTGTGCCCCCCGTCCGCCGAGAACCAGCGGCCGGACAGCGGACGCGATGATCCCGACGGCCTCGTCGAGCGAGTCGGGATCGGCTTTCACCGCCGTGTTGGGAACCTCGACGCGGCGAGCGGGGACGTAGTCGACCTCCTCCCACTCGAACGTCAAGGGAACGTTGAGTGCGATCGGGCGGCGTTCGGCCCTGGCGCGGCGGAACGCTCTGGCGACGTCCTCGGCAATCGTCTCCGGGGCGTTGACCGGTTCGAAACCCGCACCGGTGGCGGTCACGAGAGCGTGTTGGTCGATGCGCTGCAGGTGGTGGCGCATCTCCTGGGGCGTGTCACCGGTGAGCACGATCATGGGCGTGCGGTTCTTCACCCCCTCGACCATGGCGGTCGTCGTGTTGGTGAGGCCGGGGCCGTGAGTGCAGGTCGCGACTCCGACCCGACCGGTCGCCTTCGACCACCCCTCCGCCATCGAGACGGCGTTGGCCTCATGCGTCGCGGAGATGTAGTTCACGTCGTGGATGCGCACGAGCGCCTCGCCGATGAATAGGTTGCCGTCGCCGAGAACGCCGAACACCGTGTCGACACCCTCGTCGACCAGGGCCTGTGCGACTGCGTCGTGACCGAGCATGGTTTCCCCCTTTGGAGCCCCGGGCTCCCCGGCCTCTATCATCGCTCACGAATACACTCGGCGGACGAGAAACTGTGTCTTTCGGGCTGAGAGCGCGGGGCAAGGGGGAGCGAGATGTACGACCTGGTGATTCGCGACGGAACCGTCGTCGACGGAACGGGTGAAGCGGGTCGGGTCGCCGACGTCGCCATCACCGACGGTGTGGTTGCAGCCGTCGGCCCGGATCTGGGTGCAGGTGCCCGCGAGATCGACGCCGCGGGGTTGCTGGTGACACCGGGGTTCGTCGATGTCCACACCCACTACGACGGTCAGGCGACGTGGGATCCCGAGCTGACCCCGTCATCGCTTCACGGCGTGACCACGACGGTGATGGGCAACTGCGGTGTTGGCTTCGCGCCGGCGCGCCCCGAGGAGCACGACTGGCTGATCCAGTTGATGGAGGGTGTCGAAGACATCCCCGGCGCCGCGCTTGCAGACGGGATCGACTGGAGGTGGGAGAGCTTCCCCGAGTACCTGGACGCACTCGAGAAGATGCCGCGCGTGATGGACGTCGCCACCCAGGTGCCTCACGGTTCGGTTCGGGCCTACGTGATGGGTGAGCGTGGCGCTCGCAACGAGGAGGCGACCGGCGAGGATCTCGTCGAGATGGCGCGCATCGTGCGCGAGGCCATCGAGGCCGGCGCCCTGGGGTTCAGCAGCTCTCGAACCAAGCTCCACCGGGCGCTCGACGGCGAGGAAGTCCCCGGGACCTTCGCGGGCGCCGACGAGATGATCGCGCTCGGGCGAGCGGTTGCCGATGCCGGCGGAGGCGTCGTGGAGGTCGCGTCGGACATCGGCCTCGGCGGCCTCGAGGGTGACTTCGGCCGCGACATCGAATGGATGCGCGAGCTCGCAGATCAGCACGGGCTGACCGTCACGTATGCCCTGGCGCAGTCCGACGCGGATCCCGAGCAGTGGCGCGATCTGCTCGAGATGTCCTCCGCCCCCATGGACGGCGACGGGCGAGTGGTTGCACAGATCGCAGGGCGTCCCGCCGGTCTGCTTTTGGGTCTCCAGACGTCGCTCAACCCCTTCCAGGGCCACCCCACGTACAAGTCGTTGTCCCATCTACCGCTCGAGCAGCTGGCGGCCCAGCTGGCCACGCCCGAGGTGAAGGCCGCGATCATGTCGGAGGTGAGCGAGCTCACGGGCCGCTTTAACCGGGACATCGTGCACGGCTTCCACAAGATGTATCCGCTGGGCGATGAGCCGGACTACGAGCCGGATCCCGCCGACTGTGTGGAGGCGCGGGCCGCCCGAGCTGGCGTCACCGCCTATGAGCTGGCCTACGACCTCCTCGTAGCGGACGGCGGCACGGGCTTTCTCTTCTTCCCGCTCACCGACTACGCCGAGCACTCCCTCA
>CAYUBX010000562.1:0-2929 GCA_964443165.1 uncultured Acidimicrobiales bacterium | reverse complement strand
CCCCGGAACCACCATCTCCATCCGTGGCGCGTATTGGCGCGCCTCGCGGACGTCGTCCGCGGCACAGACGATGCCTCCGCAGCCTCCCTCGAGCGCCAGCTGCACGCGCTTGGGCAAGATGTGCGGCGGAGCGTCGTGATCGGAGGTCAGGATCGTGACCGCGAGCGCGGTCGGCGAATCGAGCCCCGCCGCGTCAGCACCGGCGTTGAGACCGTCGACACCGGCCCGCAGCATGTCGGCACCGCCGAACGCATGGAGCGTGAGGTAGCTGGCGCCCAGGCTGCCAAGGACACGGGCGGACCGCTCGACCGTGGTGGGGATGTCGTGCAGCTTGACGTCGAGAAAGACCTTGAACCCCATCTCGGCCAGGGTTCCGACCGCGTCAGGGCCCGTCGCTGAGAACATTTCGAGACCCACCTTCGCCACCCCGAAGTAGGGCTGCAGTTGGCGTGCCATGCGCGTCGCTGCGACGAGATCGTCCACATCGAGCGCGAGCGCAAGGCGATCGCGCACGTCGGGTGGGGCCTCAGGCTGTGTCATGTGCTGCTCCTGTCAGGGATGAGATCGACCGGACGCCGTGGCGGGAACACCACGCACGGAGGTCCCGATTGACCAGGGTAGGGGTCCGAGGGTCGGCAAAGGTGGCGGTTCCGACCTGAATCGCGGTCGCTCCCGCAGCCAGAAACTCCACCGCGTGCTCGGCCGCGGCCACGCCCCCAACCCCCACGATCGGGGTCGCACCGAGATCGGCGACCAGGTCGTAGACGGCGCGGACAGCCACCGGGCGGATCGCTGGCCCCGACAGCCCGCCCCCACCATTGCCGAGAATCGGTCGGCGGGTCGTGGGGTCGATCACCATCCCCATCAGCGTGTTCGCGACCGTGAGCGCCTCTGCTCCTGCATCGAGGGCGGCGCGGGCGATGGGCGTGAGATCGGTGACGTTGGGGCTCAACTTGGCCCACAGTGGCAACCCGCTCGCCGTGGCGGCGTCGATGACGGCCCGGGTCGCCTCGGGGTCGTGGGCAAACATGTCACCCCGCGATTCGAGGTTGGGACAGCTGACGTTGACCTCGACGGCCACCACGCCCTCGGCACCTGCGACGAGAGCGGCAGCGTCCCGATAGTCGGCCACCGTGCGCCCCCAGATGCTGGCGACGACCGTCGCTCCTGCAGCGACGAGCTCGGGGAGCTCCTGAGTCCGCCACTCCTCGACGCCCGGATTCTGGAGCCCCACCGCGTTGATCATCCCCGCGCTGGTCTGATGAACCCGGGGCGGTGGGTTGCCCTCCCAGGGGGCCGCTGATAGCGACTTCACCACCACCGCTCCGAGCTCGCTGAGGTCCTGAAACGCCGACAGCTCGGCACCGTGGCCCGCCGTCCCCGTTGCCGTCATCACAGGCGAGCTCAGTCGCACCGAGCCGATCTGGACGGCAGCGTCCACGCCGGCGTCGCTCATGCGGTGTCGCTCACTCCGTGGTGTCCTCGCGCGAGAGGAACTCCTGCAACGGGCGCACCTGCAGCGGGTTGGCCAGCCACTCTCCGAGGCCCACAGCTGCCGCGCGAGCCGCAGCCGCCGTCGTGAGACAGGGGATCCGATGGGCGGTGGATGTGGTCCGGATCCGATGGCCGTCAGCGCGCGGCCCGCGCCCCCTCGGGGTGTTGACCACGAGCTGCACCTGCCCCGCGCCGATGAGTTCGACGGCGTCGACACCGGCGCTGATCTCGCGACCCTCTTCGGTCAACTTCGCGACCTCGGTGGTGACGTCCACCCCGTTGTCGCGCAGGAAGCGCGCCGTGCCCTCGGTGGCAGCGATCTCGAAGCCGGCGTCGCGAAACCCGCGCGCTGCATCGAGCCCGGCGCCCTTGTCGCGATCGGCCAGACTCAAGAAGACGGTGCCGTGGGTCGGGAGGCCGTCGCCGGCAGCGATCTGGCTCTTGGCGAACGCCAGGCCGAACGTTCGGTCGATGCCCATCACCTCGCCTGTCGAGCGCATCTCGGGCCCGAGGACGGTGTCGACGTCGGGGAACCGCTGGAAGGGCAGAACCGCCTCTTTGACGGCCACGTGACCCGTGCGGATCGCCTCGCGGAGGACCCCGGACTCTCGGAGTTCGGCGAGGGTCTCCCCTGCCATCACCCGCGCGGCAACCTTGGCGAGCTGGACGCCGGTGGCCTTGGCAACGAACGGCACCGTCCGCGAGGCGCGAGGGTTCGCCTCGATCACGAAGACCTGACCCTGCTTCACCGCGAACTGCACGTTGAGGAGTCCGACCACCTCGAGCCGTTCGGCCAGCTTGCGGGCGTAGTCCTCGATCACGGCCTGCGTGTCTGCGCTGAGGTTGGGTGGCGGGATCGCACAGGCGCTGTCGCCGCTGTGAACGCCGGCCTCTTCGACGTGCTCGAGGATTCCGCCCAGCACGAACTCGCCCGTTCGGTCGCGGATCGAATCGACGTCGACCTCGGTCGCGTCCTCGATGAAGCGATCGATGAGGACCGGCCGGTCTGCAGAGAGCCCACCCTCGCGACCGAGTGACCCGAACGACGCCAGCTCGGTCATCGCCGAGCGCAGCTCGTCGAAGCCGTAGACGATGGTCATCGCGCGGCCGCCGAGCACGTAGCTCGGTCGGACCAGGGCGGGGAAGCCGATGCGCTCGCAGATCGCGACGGCCTCATCGACGGTGACCGCCGTGCCGCCGGGCGGCTGCGGGATCTCGAGCTGGGCACACAGAGCGTTCCATCGCTCTCGGTCCTCGGCGAGGTCGATCGAGTCCGGGGGTGTGCCGCACACCAGCTCCGCGGGAAGATCGTTGGCCAGCTTGAGCGGCGTCTGCCCACCGAGACTCACGATCACACCGGCGGGCTGCTCGGCGTCGATGATGTCGAGCACGTCCTCCACGGTGAGCGGTTCGAAGTAGAGTCGATCGGACGTGT
>CAYUBX010000561.1:2644-2929 GCA_964443165.1 uncultured Acidimicrobiales bacterium | reverse complement strand
CAAAGTTTTGAACATTGGTAGACTGCGTTTTGGAGCCGGAAAAAACGATTGCCTTGAGCCTAATGGAGAAGATCCATTTCATCCGCGACAAGATCGGCATCGCGGCGTTCTTCCCCAACTTCAGCTTCGCCGGGATGACGTGGACGGAAGCGCGACGCAATCGCGATCTGTTCGCGAAGGAAGTGCTCCCCGTGTTGAAGGAGTGGGACGCACCGGAGGTGGGGATCCCCGCCACTGCGTCCGTCGCCTGACGGCGACGGTCAGCCGTGGACCCGCAGCAGGTCC
>CAYUBX010000561.1:0-2634 GCA_964443165.1 uncultured Acidimicrobiales bacterium | reverse complement strand
GAAGACCAGTGGCGTGTTGGGGCCGATCGTCCCGCCGCTGCCGGTCTCGCCATATGCCATCTCGCTCGGAATCACGAGGATGCGGCGCCCGCCTTCGCGCATGCCGACCATTCCCTCGTCCCAGCCCTGGATCACCTGGCCGACGCCGATAGCGGTCGTGAACGGCGAGCCGCGGCCCCACGACGAATCGAAGAGCGTCCCGTCGAGCAGGTTGCCCTGGTAGTGGACGCTGATGACGTCGCCGGCTTCGACCAACTCGCCGTCGCCCACCGTCACGTCGATGATCTCGAGCTCGGTGGGCGGATCCGAGATGTCGGGGATCTCGGGCGGCGTGCTGTCGACCACCTGGAGCAGGTCGACGACGAACACGAGGGTCTCGCCGGGACCGATGTCGGGTCCCGCGCCGCGATCGCCGTAGGCCATGTCGGAGGGGATGACGAGGAGCCGACGGCTTCCTTCCGTCATTCCGACGATGCCGATGTCCCACCCGGGGATGAGGTTGCCCACACCGATGGGGGAGAAGAAGGACTGGCCGCGATCCCACGAGGCGTCGAACTGCACCCCGGTGGACAGAGTGATGCCGACGTAGTGCACCTCGACCACGTCTCCTGCGTTGACCGCCCGGCCGTCGGTGGTGATCACGTCCTCCACGAGGAGAGCTCCCGGAGGTCCGGGGTTGGTCTCGGCGAGAGTGATCGTCGGCTTGCCGGGTTCACCCACCGTCGATGCGTAGTCCGCTGCCTGTCCTGCGACGCCGTCGTCCGCAGCCGCGGTGGTCTGGGTGGCTTCGCTGACCTCGGGCGCGGCGTCGCTCGTAGCGGTTTCCGTTCCCTCGTCGCTGTCGCTGTCTCCGCAGGCCGCGGCAAGCAGAGCGATGGTCAGGGTGAGGGAGGCGATTCGACGCATGGCCGCCGAGCGTACGTGTTCGGACGCGGTGACCGGCAACGTCAGAACTCGGTGCCCTCGCCTACCTCGATCATCCAGTCGACCAGTTCTTCGAGCTTGGTCGCGTCGATGGCGGCGACCGTCTCGACCTGAGCGCTGAACATGGTGCCGAGAGGCGACACGTACCAGAGCCCGTCGAACTCCACCGCGAGAATGCCCAGCCGTGGGCTGGAGGTGAAGATGTTGAAGTCGGGGAGTTCGCCAAGGCCAATGAACTCGTCGATCGCCTCCTGGGCGTCCTCTTCGCAGAACTCCTCGATCTGTTCGGGTTGGTCGGGTTCGACGAACACGGTCGTGAAGCAGCCGTCGACGTAGGCCAGGTCGACGCTCCCGAACCCCTCGGGGCTCACGATCGTGGCGTGGAACTCTCCATCCCCGATCTCGAACTGGCCGCTGATGAACGGCGAGGCCACCTCGATGCCGATTCCGTCGATGGTGACGAGCCGTCCACCGTCGATGTCGCTCGAGCTGAGATCGAGGCGGAAGACCTCCAGGCTCACGTCGTTGGTTTCGAGTCCCTCTCGAGCGAACTCTTCGGCTTCCTCGAGCGCATCGAGGAACAGCGGCGCGTAGACGTGGAGCGCTTCGGCCTCGTCCGGCGGCAGGAGCTCGATGGCGCGTCGCAGGTCCACTGCGATGAGTGAGCGGATCATGGCGTCGACCGCGGTCTCGGCGGTCGCTTCGCCACGCGGAACCAGGGCATCCGCGGGATCGGGGAGTGGAAGGCCCGCATCGCGTCGGGCGGTCTCGGCCACCGTGTACCAGGCGCTGAGGTACCAGCGGCCGTCACGCTGCACCACGGCGACGCCGTCGTCGGTCGGCTCGATGTCGCTGACCTCGCGCGTCGCGTCGCTGATCTCGGACGGCGTGGTGCGGTCGAGCACCAGACGGCCGAAGGGGAAGTCCTCTGGCGTGAATGCCGCCGATGTCTGTCCGCCGAGCAACTGCACGATCGCGAGGTCGTCGCTGACCTGCTCGACCTCGAGCTGAACGTCGATGAACTCGAGGTCGATGCCTGCGACCGCGGAAGGGTCGAAGGATTCGGCGAGGACACCGAGCCTCTGCATCTCGGTGATCATCTGGAAGATCGGGTCGGTGAGGGTGCGCCGCTCGGCGGGGAGCAGCATCTCCGCCGCGCCGAGCATGTCCTCGTCGGCCAGGGCGTCGAGCGCGCTGGTCACCGCCTCCTCGGGGGTGGCGCCTCCTGCTGCCGAGTTGGAGCGCAGGGTGGACACGCCGACGGCCACCGCGACGACGAGCGCGAGAAGGGCGACGGCGAGGATCGCTCGTTGTGCACCGACACCATTGGACACCTCGACCTGATCGGTGGCGATGCCACCGATCGGCTCCGTGCTGTCCGAACCCCCCGTGCTGTCCGAACCCCCCGTGCTGTCCGAACCCCCCGTGCTGTCTTGACCCGGGCTGTCATCTGTCATGTTGTCTCTCCGCGTCGGTCCTCCACAACGAGAGGACACAGACCATGTCGACCGCACACGCCACCAAGTTGACCCATACGCCCCAACGACTGGCGAGCGGCGACCGCAGCACGATCAGGGCCCCCACTGCTGACGCAGCGATCGTGGTGGTCGCGGTCGAGGCCATGAGCTGCCGCGATCCGAGAAGCCGAGCCACGATGACGCCGATTGCGCCGGCGGGGATGAAGAAGAACGCCGCCAGCGCGACGCGAGC
>CAYUBX010000560.1:0-2942 GCA_964443165.1 uncultured Acidimicrobiales bacterium | reverse complement strand
CCCCCCCCCCCCCCCCCCCCCCCCCCCCCCCCCCCCCGCCCCCCCCCCCCCCCCCCCCCCCGCCCCCCCGCCCCCCCCCCCCCCCCCCCGCCGCGCCCCCCCCCGGCGGCCCAAAGTCAATTGGAGTTTGAATACGCCCCGGTGCAGATGCTCGGCCTCGATTCCGCCGCCTGTTTTAACCGGGTGGGCAATTTGGTGCGCGGCTTCGTGCCGGGCATGAAGGTGCACGTGGAACTTATTTTGGACATAACGCCATGAACGACGCCACACCAAGACGCCGGCCGCTCTGGCTGGTCGGAATCGCGCTTCTGGTAGGAGCGTTCGTGCTTTCCGGCAGATCCAATGCCGGGGAAGTTTCTGTGGCCCATGATGAGATGGTGCTTTTTCCTAAACTGGCGACGGGCATTCAGGGCGGTGGCAGTGGGGTTCTCAACGAAACCGGTGTCGATGCGCTCAATAAGGTGGTGGGTCACAAACGGATTATCGTCAGGATCAAAAGCGTGACCAACATTTCCGGCCACAACCCCATGAACACGGACGCGCCGCTGCTCAACTTCAACGGGGTCGCCGTCACCACTGTGGCTGAGTTGGTGGCACTGGCCGAAGGGCGGGAAACCGTCGTGGATGACGCCATTGCCGGAGCCAGCCTGACCAGATGCGTCCGAACCACCGCCATGCACACCATCATTGCGCCTCCCGGGGCCATCTATGGGGCCAACTTCGATATCGACCCCGCCACTTTGGAGTGTCGTACCGCTCCTCCCGGCATTGCCGGACAGGGAAATTTCAGTATCACCGACGCCCCCGGCGATCCGGCCAATACCGCTTATTTTGTGGGTTCCCCCCCGCCCAATACCGGTGACTGGACCCTGAGCGGCGGTGCAACAGGGGGCAACTATTCGGCGGGTTCCACGGTCACCTTCGAGGCGGTATCCAACGCCGGCAAGCGGCTTCAGGTCTCGTTCAGGGTGACTACTGGCTCCCCGTCGACTATTCAAATTCTCTCTTTGACCCCCAAATGAGAAAGGAGCTTGGGCAATGAAAAATCTCCAATCTGGATGCGTGCTGATTTTCGGTTTCCTTATCGCTGCCGGCATCGGCCCGGCGCGTGCCGAGTCCATGAGAGCCTTCCGGGCCATCCCGACGCCCGCGGCCGTGGCAGCGGACAAGTCCGTCAGCACAGCGCGGGAGGGCGCCATCCGGCCCGTGGACCGGGAGACCATGGCCACGGCGATTCGGGATGTGGCCGCCGCCTGGAGCCGGAGGGAAATGTCGGAGCTGCTGGCGGATGATTTTCAACGCAAGGGGCGCTTCATCCAATCCCTGGACCTGGAATCCTCCCGGAATGCGGAGCTGACCGTTGACGCCGTTCGCAACATCTCCACCCTGCAACAGCGGGTGGAGGTAGGGCCGGACGGCAAAAAGCACCGGGTCAGCGTAGTTTCGGCCATCGTCAACAGCCGGGTGACCCTGAACGACCCCAACAGCGGTTATGTTCGCGCCCCGGGGGAGAACCGGATGGTTTTCGAGGTATTAGAGCCGTTGGAATGAAGCCGTGATCAAACCGTTACGGACAAAATGCCTTTGCTGGTGGGCGCTGCTGCTTGTTCTGACCGCAGCAGGCGTTGCCGCGTCGGCTCATGCCGCATTGGAGCTCAACGGCTCCCTGACCCTCCAGGGTGACCATTATGACAACCGCGGCAACACCTTGGTTTCCCCCTGGCGCTTTGAGAAGGGGCATTTCTTCAGCAATCTGGATCTGGATTATCGCGATGGCTTTTCCCCATATGAGTTCGTCCAGGCCCAATTGACCGGCCATCTCAACGCCTCAGATTATGTGGGCGGTCCCCGTGGTCTCATCGCCGACCGGTTCAGCCTGGAGTGGGAAAAGGGGGATGGGGGAATTCCGTTTCGCAGCACGGGGGGGCATTTTTACGCCTTCATGACCCCGCGTACCGCCCAACGCGGCCTGAAAGGGGGGCAGATTGAACTGCAACCGGGGCGGATTAAGGGTTGGAACACCTCCCTGCTGCTCTTCGGCGGTGGGGTGGATGACTCCTATCGCAACCCGGACCTGGCTGCGAGTCAGTCCTTCGGCCTGTCCCTGCTTGCGGTCTCCGACAGCCGGCGCGTCCTGGCCTTGAACGTGGCGAGCCACAAGCAACAGGCCGACAGCGTTATCCACCGGGCCGAACTGGATCAACGGGTCTACAGCCTTGCCCTGAACGATGCCTGGTCTCTGGGCGGCGAGCGCTTCGAAGTGGACGCAGAACTCTCCCTGTTCAATGGGGATCTGGATGCGGGGGGAGGTACGGCCCGGGATGACGGCAGCGCCACCGGGTACTTTCTGGAGGCCCGGCGCAGCATGGAAAGTCCCCTGGGCTATCGTCTGCTGATCGAACGCTTCGGTGCCAACTATCAACCGCTGGGAGCCAGTGTGGGCTCCGACCGCCTCACCTATGCCCTGGAGCCCACCTGGCGCTTTGCCAACAACATTCGCCTGGAAGGACGTTTGCGCCATGAGGAAACCAACCGCTCTCAGGCCGATCCCAACCGCAGTGGCAGCATCGCAGTGACGGTCTTTGGCCCGTTGCGCTCGTGGGGCTATGAAAACACCAATTTCACCTATGATCTTCTGCAGCAGCGGAACCACACCCGCTCAGGCAGCAGCGACACCCGCACCTGGTCCCACAAGCTGACCCTCAACGCCCCGCTGAACCAGACATGGCGCGGCCTTTTGCGCGGCCAGTGGCAGGATAACCGCAACGTGGTGGCCGGGGTGACCGAAACCACCCAGGTGCTGGGGCTCAGCGTCAATCGCCCCATTGCGTGGGGCGGCTGGAAGGGCGCCCTGGATACCGGGCTGGAGTGGCGGGATGTCGATAACAGCAGCGACACCGAGGACACGGGGTTGAACCTGGCCCTCAATCTGGCCCGGGGCC
>CAYUBX010000559.1:0-2956 GCA_964443165.1 uncultured Acidimicrobiales bacterium | reverse complement strand
GACGGCCGGATCGGCGAGAAGGCGATCGAGCTCGGGCACCGTCGCGCGCAGGTTGTCGCCGAGGATCTCGAGGTGCGCAGTCCGGCTCTTCAGAGCGCGCGTCTGCTGGTACAGCGCATCGGCCCGGTCCCACAGGAGCTGGTGGTACTGGTCGTCAAGCTGCTCCGGTTGGACGACGACGTACCCGTCGCTCAGAAATCGGAGGTAGGCGTCGTCGTCGAGAAGTGTCACGCGACGACGGCTCTACGCAGCGGCGAAGCGACCTGCGTCGAGGACCACCCTGTCGTCGCCACCGTGGGTGCGGAACACGGCTCCGTCGTCCGTGTTCCACATCTTGACGGTGAGCGCCTCGCCCGGCATGACCGGAGAGGTAAACCGGGCGTCCATCGACCCGAAGGCCGCAGGGTCGCCGCCGCACAGACCGTGGAGCAGGGCGCGGCCCGTGAACCCGTAGGTGCAGAGACCGTGCAGGATCGGGATCGGGAAACCGCCGTCCGCTGCGAACTTCGGGTCCGAGTGCAGCGGATTGCGGTCGCCGTTGAGCCGGTAGAGCAGCGCCTGGTCGCTGCGGGTCTGGTAGGTGATCTCGACGTCGGGCTCCGAGTCGGGGATGTCGACGGTGTTCGCCGGGCCGCGGTCGCCGCCCCAGCCTCCCTCGCCCCGGAAGAACAGCGAGCTCCGAGTCGTGAAGAGCGGTTCGCCGGTGTCGGCCAGAACGGTGGTCGCCTCTGTGTCGACGACTGCGCCCTTCGTCTTGTCCCAGATGCCCGTGATCGTCGACGAGCTCTCGAGGGTGCCGTCGATGGGGATCTCCCGGTGGAGAGTGATGCCCTGCTCGCCGTGCAGCATCAGGGCGAGGTTCACCTCCCCGAGCTGAGCCAACGGCAGGCCCGAGGCCTGCAGCACAACACCCATCGTGGGCAGGACCCGCTGTTCGATGTCGCGGCTGTTCTCGGTGGTGAACTCGAGTTCGGCGCCCGTCGGGTCGTCCATACCGGCGCCGACGCCGAGGGCGTACAACAGGGCATCCTTCGACGACCAGCTGTGCTGCTTCGGCTCCGTCGTTGCTCCCACGACATCGGTGTTGATCGGCATCAGGCCCCCTCAGAGTGTGTGCCCAGAGACTAGGTGGTCCGCGGCGGCCTGGCTCCTTGTCAGAGGCTCTCCCAGCGGGATCGGAGCTCTGGCTTGACGACCTTTCCCACCGGATTGCGGGGCAGGGCGTCGATCAACTCGAGACGTTCCGGCAGCTTGTAGCTGGCCACGTCTCGCTCGCGAAGATGGCCGATCACATCGTCGAGGGTGGGGGAGGTACCTGGCGCGGCGACCGCGAACACTCCCATCCGCTCCCCGAGATCGCGATCGGGATAACCGATGGCTGCGCACTCGACGATGTCCGCGTGATCGCTGATCAGCGCCTCCATCTCGGCGGCCGAGATGTTCATTCCGCCACGGATGATGATGTCCTTGGCCCGATCGACGAACCGGAGGAGTTGGGGCGACCCCGGGTCCCCGACCAGTTCGAACATGTCGCCCGTCCGGTAGAAGCCCCGCTCGTCGAACTCTTCACCAGTCGAGTCGAGGTATCCCTCGAACACCGTGGCGCCGGCGAACCGCAGCTCGCCCGGAATCCCCGCTGCGGTGATGTCCTCGCCCGTGTCGAGGTCGACGAGGCGGGTGGTGACGCCCTCGCGATCAGGCAGCGGAAAGAACCGCGCCCGTTCGGCGGGGTCGGGGACCGAGGCAGCGGTGGACAAGAGAGACGCGCCCTCATTGGAACCGAAGACGTTGACGATCTCGATACCGCGCTGCTGCCATCCCTCCACCATCCAGGGGTCGAGGGGTGCCGAACCCGACGAGATCGCACGGATGCTCGACAGGTCGATGCGCTCGAGAAGGCCCTCGTCGGCCAGCAGCATGTTGAGTGCGGCGGGCGGTACCACCGTGTAGGTGATGCGTTCGGTCTGGATCTGACCGAGGAACACCTGGAGGTCGAGCGGTTGGTGCAGAAACAGCGCGGCGCCCGCATGAACCCACGGCACCAACATCCCTCCGATGCCCGCCATGTTCACGACCGGGAACGGGCACAGGATGTTGTCGTCTGGGCCGATGTGGAGCTGCGACACCTGAAAGCTGCTCGACGCGAGCCACATCGAGTGAGAACGGGGTACGCCTTTGGGGGTCCCCGTCGTCCCCGAGGTCCAGCACACCGTCGCAGGGTCCCGCGGAGCGGGGGTGATCGTGCTCCCGCCGCCCCGGAGCGCTGCGGGCTCGAGTACCGGGCCGCCGCCGTGCTCGCTCATCACCTGCGTGACGGTCGCGACCTGGTCGGGACGGTCGGGCCGACCCGCGGTGACGAACATCGAGATGTCCGCAGTCTCCACGCCATGCCGTAGTTCGTGGCTGCGGTGCTGGATCGGAAACGGCACTGCGACCACGCCGATCCGGAAGCAGGCGAGCAGGGTGACCGGCAGCTCCACCACGTTGGGGAGCTGGATTCCCACTGCCGTGCCGGGGGCCGCTCCTGCCTCGAGAAGCATCGAGGCCGCGGCGTCGACAGCCTCGTCGACCTCCAGCCAGGTGAGACGCTGCGGCTCGCCACCGAAGAACTCGGGTCGGTTGGGTGCATCGGCGAGCGCGAGCGCTGCCTGGCGGTCACCGACGCTCCGCGCGACCCACGAGTCGATCGTGCTGGGTTCGCTCACGTCGGCTCCCACAAGAGCAGAGCGATCTCGTCCTCACCCACCTGGCGGGTTTCCCACGTGGCCGTCACCGCCATGCCGATGTGGACCTCTGCGGCGTCGACTCCGACGACGTTGCCGACCACCCGGATCTCTGGATCGTCATCGAGCTCGACCAGCACCACGGCATAGGGTACGGCGTCCGCGAGCGCTCGGTTCACCGGGTAGTGGGCGACGGTGTAGCTGTAGACCGTGCCGCCCGGACCGAGCGTCGG
>CAYUBX010000558.1:0-2960 GCA_964443165.1 uncultured Acidimicrobiales bacterium | reverse complement strand
CATGCGAGCCCTCGCTGGTCGCGGACACCTCGAGCGTGCCCTGGCAACGCTCCGACGGTTCGGCGCGACGTCAGGGGTGCACTTGATCGACGGTGTTCGTCGGGCTCTCACGTCATGACTCGCATCATCGAGGTTCGGCCCGGCCACTACCACGATTCCGTCTCCCTGATGCAGCTCAGTCAGGCCCTGATGGAAGACGAGGCCGTCGATCACGCGCAGGTGGCGATGGGTACGGCCCTGAACCTCGACCTCCTGACCGACCTCGGCTACGACCGACCCGACGCTGCCTCGGCTGACCTCGTGATCGCGGTCGACGCCGACGGGTCCGCGATCGAGCGGCTTCGCAAAGTCGTCGACACGCTCTTGGCGGCGTCGGCCAGCCGTCGCGGCCTGACCGTTTCGGATCTGGCCCCGGCCAAGACGGTCGGTACCGCGGTCGACGCCGGCGCGACCGTTGTACTGATCTCGGTGCCTGGTGAGCACGCCTTTCGGCAAGCGGTTGAGGCCATCGAGGCCGGAGCCCACCCGATCATCTTCAGCGACAACGTCTCGCTCGACCATGAGGTGATCATCAAGGAGCTGGCCAACGAGGCCGGCCTCCTCGCGATGGGCCCGGACTGTGGCACGGTGGTGCTCGACGGTGTCGGCCTCGGCTTCGCGAACGTGGTCTCGCCTGGAGCGATCGGACTCGTTTCGGCATCGGGTACCGGCGCTCAGCAGGTTTGTGCCATCACCGATTACGCCGGGGTCGGCGTTCGCCACGTGCTCGGTCTCGGCGGGCGCGACCTATCGGACGAGGTGGGTGGTTTGACGGCCCTCCCCGCCATCGGCTTGCTCGACTCGGATCCCGGTGTCGAGGTCATCGGTGTCATTGCCAAGACGATCGGGCCGGAAACCGCTCGCGCTCTCGACGCGTTGACAGCCGAGACCCAGACGCCAACGGTGATGATCCCCATCGACGATCTGACCCTCGGCACCAGTGCCCTCTTGGGAACGATCGGCGTGGCGATGCCAGATCTTCCGACGTGGATGCCTCCGCAGAAGAGGCGGCGGGGACCGGGAAGGGTGCTCGGTCTCTATAGCGGTGGGACGCTTGCCGCCGAAGCCGAGCGGATCCTGTCGGCCGAGTCGGGTGTCGATGCAGAGGTGATCGACCTCGGCGACGACATCTACACACGAGGTCGGCCACATCCCATGATCGATGCCCGCCTCCGCGTCGAACGCCTGAGAGAGGCCGGCCGGTCTGATGACGTGGGTGCCGTCCTACTCGACGTGGTACTCGGCCATGGCGCGGCCCAGAATCCAGCCGCTGATCTGGGGCCGGCCGTGAGCGACCTGCCGATGCCGGTTCATATTGCGCTCATCGGAACAGCAGACGATCCCCAAGGCCGCGACAGTCAGGCGGAAGCGCTGGCCGCCGCCGGAGCCTCGGTGTATCTGTCGAATGCAGCCGCAGCGCGAGCGGCGGGGCAAACTGACGGCCCATCATTCGTCCCTGCTCCAGGAACCCGTGGTGGCGGCAGCCGGAGTGTCGATCCTGTCCGATTCGCTGCGGGCCCAAGGGGCCGAGGTGATCGACATCGAGTTCCGTCCTCCACCTGACCACCTGACGGCATCACTGGATCGCATCGCGGCCGATCCCCGTCGAACCGAGGCGAACAACCGCGCTGTCACGGCGATGATGGAAGCGCGCCCTCACGTCGTCGGCATCGATCTTGCTAGCAAAGCCCTCGGTCTGGGTCGCCGTCAGTTCCTCCATTCCGGTCCACCGCTTTCCTGGGATCAGGCATCTGGTCCGATGCGAGGCGCCCTGATCGGGGCACTGCTCTTCGAGGGCGAGGCCACCTCACCCGAACAAGCGGAGCGAATCTGTGCCGCTGGTGAGATCGAGCTGGCCCCGTGTCACGGCAGCGGGGCGGTGGGGCCCATGGCCGGCGTCATTTCGGCCTCGATGCCGCTGTATGCGCTCCACGACGAGCTCAGCGGATTGTCGGCCTACTCGAATCTCAACGAGGGTCTCGGAAAGGTGCTCCGCATGGGGGCGTTTGCTCCCGAGGTGATCGAGCGGCTCCGCTGGATGAAAGCGGTGCTCGCTCCGGTCCTCGCCGAGGCCTTCGCTCGGTCGGGACCCTTCGATGTGCGGGCGATGCTCGCCCAGGCGATGCAGATGGGCGACGAGGGCCACAATCGCAACCGGGCCGGGTCGGCGCTGTTCCTTCGATCGATGGCCGCCGCCATCGCCGAGAGTGGTCATCGGTCGGCAGAGATTGCCGAGGTCTTCCGTTTCATCGACGGGAACGAGCATTTTGTGCTCAACATGGTCATGCCCGCCGCCAAAGTGGCTGCCGACGCTGCCCGCGACGTTCCCGGTTCGACGATGATCGTGGCCATGGCCAGGAACGGCACGGACTTCGGCATCCAGGTCAGCGGGACCGGTGACCGCTGGTTCACCGCGCCGGCCAATACGCCCGAGGGCATCTTGTTCCCGGGGTTCAGCGAACAAGACGTGAATCCCGACATCGGCGACTCGACGATCATGGAGACCTACGGGATCGGCGGTTTTGCCATGGCGTGTGCACCTGCGATCGTTCGATTCGTCGGTGGGTCGGCGGCCCTGGCACTGGAGAAGACGACAGCAATGTTCGAGATCACCCTGGCCGAGAACCCGTACCTCCAGATCGCCTCGATGGACTTCCGCGGCTCACCCACGGGAATCGACGTCACCCGAGTGGTGAGCACAGGGGTTGTTCCCGCGGTCAACACCGGTATGGCGGGGCGTGTCGCCGGGACGGGCCAGGTGGGAGCGGGCCTCGTCGACCCGCCGATGAGCTGTTTCGAACAAGCGACCGAGGCACTCGGAGAAGTGGCGATGCAACCATGACCATTCGGATCGGCATTGACACCGGTGGGACCTTCACCGACGTCGTCGCTTTCGACGAGGAGAGCGGAGCGGTCCACGC
>CAYUBX010000557.1:0-2968 GCA_964443165.1 uncultured Acidimicrobiales bacterium | reverse complement strand
GTCGACGGTCGCCTGCGCAGAGTCCACGGCGCGATCCCACGACTCGATCGAGAGCCGGGTTCGGCGGGTGAGCACGTCGTCGAGGTGGAGCGCCGCCTCGGAGCGGGCCGCGTGGACGACCTCGGCGCGGAGATACGGATGGCCCTCGGCGAGCGGCTGGCCGAGCGACGGATCGTCCGCGACGAGGTCGATGACGTCACCGAGTCGATCGCCGTGTCGCGATGCGAGGTGGTCGACGGTCGCCACGTCGAGACCGGACTCGGCAGCGATGGCCTCACGGCGGCTGGTGACGGCGTGCCATCCCGCCGCCCCGAGAAGCGGCACGCGGTCGGTGATGGAGGGACGCATTTGTCCCCCCACGTCCTGGGCCGCCGCGTCGATCGCGTCGGCAGCCATGACCCTGTAGGTCGTGTACTTGCCACCGGCGACGGAGATGATTCCCGGCGCCGGCCGGGCCACGGCGTGTTCGCGGCTCAGCTTGCTCGTGTCGTCGGACTCGCCGGCGAGGAGGGGCCGAAGTCCGGCGTACACCCCTTGGATGTCGTCGCACCCGAGGGGTGTGCTGAGAACCCGGTTCACCTGTCCGAGCAGGTAGTCGATGTCGGCCTGGCTCGCCGCTGGGTGGGCGCGGTCGAGGGCCCAATCGGTGTCCGTGGTACCGATGATCCAGTGGGAGTGCCACGGGATCACGAAAAGAACGCTCGAGCTGGTCCGCAGGATGATGCCGGCGCCCGCTGCGATGCGGTCGCGCGGCACCACCAGGTGGATCCCCTTCGACGCGCGGACCCGCAGTTTCCCGGTGCCGAGCAGGTCCCTGATGTCATCGCTCCAGACCCCGGTCGCATTGATCACGCACTTGGCGCGGATGGTGAGCTCCCGGCCGGTCTCGAGGCACACGGCTCGGACACCCGTCACCGCCTCTCCCGACCGTTCGAGACCCGTGACGCGCGTCGAGGTGAGGATGTGGGCGCCGTGTCGCGCCGCTGTCCTGGCGACCGCCAAGGTGTGGCGCGCGTCGTCGACTTGGGCGTCCGAATACATGACGGCGCCCCGATGTGCCGACGGATCGAGCCCTGGCGCCAGTCGACTCACACTGCGCCACCCGAGGTGCCGATGACGCGGGAGGGGGTTGTCGCCGCGCGACGCCAGGAGGTCGTAGAGCCCGACTCCCGCTCCCACGTACATCCGCTCCCAGATTGGTCGGGTCAGCGGATAGAGGAACGAGACGGGACGGACGAGGTGCGGAGCGAGCGTCGTCGACAGCAGCGATCGCTCCTGGAGCGCTTCGAAAACGAGTCGGAAGTCGAACTGCTCCAGATAGCGCAACCCACCGTGTATCAGCTTGCTCGAGCGGCTCGACGTGCCCGAGGCGATGTCACGCTGCTCGAGCAGACCGACGCGGAGCCCTCGGGTGGCCGCGTCGAGAGCGCAGCCGACACCGGTGACGCCACCGCCGATGACGAGGATGTCGACGTCGCCACCGTCGAGCGCCGCGAGGGCGCTCTCCCTGCTGCTGGGTCCCAGCTCGTCGTCGGGCACGGTCGCAGGCTATTGCCCCGCTCGCGTCAGTCCTCGCGTGTGAACGAGGCCAGCGGCACGGCCACGAGGACGCCCAAGGCGATGCACAGTGTGAAGAAGACGATCAGTGCCGGCATGGTCAGTCCGTCGGCCGCTGGCGCGGTCGATCAACCGCAGCGAGCGCCGTTGAGGTCGGGCGTCGCCACTGGCTTCGCCGTGGTGGGAGGCCGTCCCAGGCCGGGCGCGTGACCGTGCGGTGTTCCGAAGTGCACCGTGACCCACAGTTGGCCGGCTGCGTCGCAGACGACGCCGACTGCGGCGGTGGTGTAGCCCGGAGCCAGCAGGGTGTGCCGGTGCTCTGGGCTGTTCATGAACCCGACGTGAGCGGACCCCGCGTCAGCGAAGGTGAACGTTCCCCGGTAGATGTTCTCCGCCAGTCCCGCGTATCCGCCCAGGCGGGTCGCGATGGCCGAGACGTCCGAATGCCGGAAGCCGCTGACCGACATGGTCGCGCTCCAGTCGGTCGCCGTCGCGGCGAGCCGAACGTCCCAGAGAAGAGGGCGAACCCCACGGGCGACCCGCTCCGCGTTCATCCGCTCGAACACCTCGGCGGCGATGGCCGTCTCGTCGGTGAGGGCGGGAGCGCTCCAGGCGTCGTTGAGGAGGCCGGCCTTCGACGTTCCGAACTCGGTGACCCGTCCGGACGAGTCGGCGAGGGCGTAGCCGTGGGCCGTCGCCGAGACGGCGATGATGTCGTCCGTCCAGTGATCGGCGAGCGAGCCGTGGTAGGCGGCGTTTCCGAAGGCGAAGATGCCCCCGTCGGAGGCGACGAGCCAGTAGCCGGCGCCGCTCGGGGTGGGTGCGATGCCGACGATCGGTTGGTTGAGAACGATGTGCCCCGGGGAGCCGTGGAAGCCCGCGTCTCCGAAGGCGAAGACGCTCCCGTCGGAGGCGACCAGCCAGTAGCCGTTTCCACTCGGTGTGACGGCTGCGTCGACGATGGGCTGGTTCAGCCGGAAGGCCCGCAGGTCGCCCGCCCCCCCGATGTTGCCGTGCGCGGTGACGAGCCCGGTTGCGGTCGTGGTGATGATGCCGCGGCCCGCCGGATCGGATGCGCCGCCGACAGTGCCGGCCTGCCCGGGCGCGAGCGTCGCGCTCGACCCGAGAGAGGTCACGCCGCCAGCGCGTGCGACCAACCAGCGCCCGGCAGCGCCGCCGGTGAGGCTGACCTGGCCGTCCGTCGATGCGCCACTCGCGCTGCCCGCCGCTGCGACCACGCCGACGAGCGCAGCGGACATGACGATCGCGCCGAGCCCCCAGCGCCACCCGGTCATTCGGCGCCGGTGCGCGGCGCGGTGAGAATCGGAGAGCATCACCTGTGGTGGTCGGCGCGTACTGAGCTCGCTTGAGCGCCGATCGTGGGTCCCGCCGCCGTACCATACTCGGGTGG
>CAYUBX010000556.1:0-2981 GCA_964443165.1 uncultured Acidimicrobiales bacterium | reverse complement strand
GCGCACGTTCCACGGGACCATGCCCTATGACAAGGACCGGCCGTTGAGCTGGAGCTACGAGCGTCTCTGAGCGCTCGAGGCGATCAGGAGTCGGCGAACCCCGCCTCGCTGTGGGCGCCGTCGCAGTAGGGCTTGTTGGCCGAGGCGCCGCAGCGGCACAAGGCGACCCGATTGCGGACCTCGTAGCGCTCGCCCTCTGCACTCTCCACGGTGATGCCGCCCTGGAGGTAGAGCGGGCCATCGTCGATGATCTGCACCTGTGTGGGCAGGCTCTGCTCATTGGCGTCGGATGCGCCGTCGAGCGTGTAGGTGAGCGCGCCAGAGGGGCAGGCGTCGATCATGTTCATCGCCTGCAGGCGTGCGGTCGTGTCGCCCGTCTCCTCCACCAGCTTCCAGAGGTTGGTGGCCTTGGTCCCGCAGAACCCGGCGTGAACGCAGATGGAGCGGTCATCCCGGATCGAGAGTCCAGTGCCACCGAGATCGCTGGACCGGTCGGCGTAGGTGCCGGACGCGGTCTCGGCGTCCTCCCACTCCTCGTTGTTGTGTGACCCGTCGCAGAACGGCTTGTTGTCGGAGTGGCCGCAGCGGCAGAGCGCCGTGATGCCGTCACCGGTGTCGATTGCGGGTTGTGACAGATACGTGAGCGACTCCCCGTTCTCGCTCTTCGCGATCGTCGCTCGTCGCACGGTGACCTCGCCAGGGAGCAGGTACGGCCCCCGCGGCCTCACGTTCAGAACGGTCTCCTCATCGGACATCTCGATACCCCTGTCGTCGTGCCTGTGAGATTAGGACGAGTCGCCCCATGCTCGTGCCAGAGCGCGGGGGAGTTCTTCGATCCACTGGATCAGATCGTGTCCGCAGACCCGCTCGGTCCAGTGGTGTGGCGACTTGTAGAAGTGCAGCCACGCCGCCCACGCCTCGGTCGCCTGATGGAAGCCCGTCTCGAGAGTGCCGGCGCACAGGTGGACGAACGGAGCGTTCTCCGGGTCCCAGCCCATCTGCTCGTTGGGCGGCATACCGGTGGAGTAGGCGATGCAGTGTCCGAAGCGCTGCCGGTGCATGTGGCCGGTCGCGAGCGCGTGCCCACCACCATCGGAGCAACCGAAAACCGCCCGCTTGTCGCGTTCGGCCGATACGCCGAAGGTCTCCTCGGCCCAGGTCGAGAGCTCGTCGACGAAGAATCGCTGATGTCGGTCGAATCGCTCGTCGTCGAAACCGGGCAGGTATTCGAGGGCGCGCTGGTTGCCCGTGTGATCCATCGGAGCGGAGTGGGCCGCGATCACCACGACTCGCGGAACCGATCCGTTGACGATGCCCGCATCGAGCCGCCGGACGTACGGCGAGAACATGTTGCCGTCGGTGGAGTACACGACCGGCAGCGTCCCGTCGGGGGAGTGGTCGGGCGGGAGATAGACCTTCACCTGGCGGTTCTCCCGCAGCGCTGTGCTGGTGAAGGCGTGCCCTTCGAAGGAGCCCTGGAGCTCGTCGTCGGGATGGGAGGGCAACTCCTCTGGCGCATCCGGTCCCCGGAAGCGATGGTCGACGGGGCCCCGACCGCCCGACACCGGCATGCCGTTCTCGCCGAGCTCCCAGAATCCGTACCCGACGACCGCCTCGCTGAGTCGGTCGATCCGGATCTGGACGGCGAACAGGTCGTTCGGGCTCCCGTCCTCCTCTGGCACCGGCCACATCGGTAGTTCGAAGACCGGGCCGGGGAGGAGGCCCGCGCCCACAGAGCGAGCGGCGAGCGAGAGCACATCCCCGAGGGCCCAGGCCCCCACGGGATGGGCGTCGAGCCCCGCTCGAATCACGGCGGCCGTCGGGTCGGCCCAGACCCGGCAGAACTTCTGCCCGAGAGGCAACTCGTCGGCCTCCGCCCGCTCGCGGGCGGCCGCCTGGTTCTGGCGGTCGACGTTGTCGCGAAGTTGCTGGAGCGGCGGGAGGCCCACCGCGGCCCGATCGGAGTCGTCGGCCATGCCGTCGAGGGGAGCCAGCACGGCGTCGCCCTGATGCTGCATCGTTACGGTGCCGTACCTCTGGGGGCGGCCCGACATGAGGCTCACCTTGTCTGCGCATTCGGCGAAGAGGACACCTGCGCCCGGTATCTGGGCCTCGTGCGCCCGTGCCGCGAGCTGGCCGGCGATGTTGAGCTGCTGTGGGCCCGCCCACACCGAGATCGCCCGGGCCGCCCGGTAGGCCTCGGCTCCCTGGGCCTGCGGCAGGTCGGGATGCTGGAGCAGCTGGCGGGCGAAGAACGGCGCCTCCGTGTCGCCCGCTGACTCGAGCTGCGACAGAACCTCACCGAGACTGCTCATGAACGTCCCCTCTCGGCGGCTGAGGCTACCGGCTACCGTTCCTTCGATCACTGACGCGAACCACGAGGAGTCCCGGTGTCAGAGGAACTGGTCCTGACCGAGCAGCGCGGGCACGTGCTCTTGATGACGCTCAACCGCCCGAACGACATGAACGCGTTCAACACGCCGCTCGCCGCTGCGCTGGGCGAGACGCTCGATGCCTTCGACGCGAACCCGGAGCTGCGGGTCGGTGTTCTCACCGGTGCGGGGCGCGGGTTCAGCGCCGGGATGGACCTCAAGCAGTTCGCCGACGGGGGTCTCGACGGGATGCCCAACGTGG
Source organism: uncultured Acidimicrobiales bacterium (assembly GCA_964443165.1). Taxonomy (GTDB): domain Bacteria; phylum Actinomycetota; class Acidimicrobiia; order Acidimicrobiales; family Poriferisodalaceae; genus JAYPWI01. Next base: position 347 of record CAYUBX010000556.1, on the reverse strand, counting down.
GCGATCGCGGGTTCGCCGGCATTACGGAGAAGAGCTGTGCCAAGCCGATCATCGCCGCGGTCGAGGGGTTCGCTCTCGCGGGCGGCCTCGAGGTCGCGCTCTCCTGCGATCTGATCGTCGCATCCGAAGGCACCAAGCTCGGGATTCCCGAGGCCGGTGTCGGTCTGTTCGCCGGAGCGGGTGCTCTGCTGCGACTGCCCCGCCAGCTGCCGTACTCGATCGCGATGGAGATGGCGCTCACCGCGGACCCGATCACCGCGGAGGTCGCGCTGCAGCACGGCATGATCAACCGGGTCGTTCCGCGCGGTGAGACCGTCGACGCCGCGATGGAGTTCGCGGAGCGCATC
>CAYUBX010000555.1:0-2982 GCA_964443165.1 uncultured Acidimicrobiales bacterium | reverse complement strand
AATGCGTTCGATCCCGAGCTCAGCCATGCGCTCGATGAGGCGATCAACGACTTCGAGGACGACCCGGACCAGTGGGTTGCGGTGCTGACCGGCGGGACCGAGATGTTCTCGGCGGGCAGCGACCTGGGCGCGGGAAGCGCCAGCACCGATCGAGGTGGCGAGTACGGGATCATCCGCCGCACGCGAACGAAGCCGATGGTTGCTGCGGTCGAGGGTCTGGCGCTCGGAGGAGGGCTCGAAGTGCTGTTCTGCTGCGATGTCATCGTCGCGGCCTCCAACGCCCGACTCGGGCTTCCGGAGGTCAAGCGCGGCGTGCTCCCGACGAGTGGCGGCCTCTTCCGCGCGTTGCGGTCGCTGCCGCTGCACGTCGCCAAGGAGGTGGTGCTCACCGGCGAGGAGCTCGACCCTCGGCGCGCGCTGCAATACGGGTTGGTGAACCGGCTGGTCGAGCCAGGTGAGGCGTTGGCGACAGCGATCGACCTGGCGGAGACGATCGTTGCCAACTCGCCGACGTCCACCCGCCAGTCCCTGCAGGCGATGGACAGCATCCTGGCGGCGGGCGACGAGGCCGGCTGGGCTGCGACGGACCGGGCCCGAGACGCCGTCTGGGCCAGCGAGGACCGCAGGGAGGGGATCAACGCCTTCTTCGAGAGGCGCCCGCCCGAGTGGAAGGGCCGCTAGCCCCCGGGTCCGACGAGGTTCCGTCGGTCGCCACAGAGGTCCTCGAACACGCGCTGAATGGCAGCGCAGTGTGAGAGCGCCAGCGAAGCGCCTGGACCGACTCTGTCAGGTGCCGACGCCCCGCGGCCCCTCCGGGGTCTTCAGCCGCTCGGGCGTTCCTCCGAGGTTGTCGCGGTACCCGACGTCGAGCTCGTTACCTCTCCCCGCGACGATGTATCGGCTGATCTTCTGTGCGTGATCGCTCAGCCCTTCATAGATGTCGCGGGGCATCGAGACCGGGGTCGGCTCGTAGAACCACGGCGCGTAGAACTCGGCGTTGGGGATCGCGCGCACCTCATCGGACAGGTTGGGGGTGCCGCCGTGCCATGCGCGTGGATCGCGGAGCAAGACACTTCCGGCGGGCGCGGGGCAGACGGTGCTGAGCTTCATCCACTCCGGCTCGTCCTCGAGGCGCGGGATGCGCTGGCGTGAGTTCTGCGTACCCGGGATCTGGCGGGTGGGCCCGTTGAGCGGCGTGAAGTCGTTCATCAAGAAGTTGGCGCACACGTACATGCACGGCAGATCCCGGAGTGAGAGCTGACCCCTCGGGTCGTGGAACGAACCGAACGTGACCTCGCCTGTCCCGTTGCGGTTCGGCATCGTCCGCCGATCGTTGATGTCCGAGTGCAGGTGCTGGTACCGCATGGTGCCGGGCAGGCAGAAGTCCCCGCCGCCGCCCCGGCAGAAGTACTCCATCGAATCGAAGATGCCTGCGATCACGGGAGTGACCGTCGGCACGTCGATGAGCATGGACCACTCCGGGACGTGCGACATGTGGTTGGTCTTGCTCGATCCTCCGAACGAGTAGCGATGTGAGCCGCGGTTTCCGCCGCGGGTGGCATCGATGTCGAGGATGGACTCGACCTCGCGGATGCAGGCGGCCTGCATCCGGCCGAGCTGGTCGGAGGTGAGGGCGTCCCGGATCACGACGAAGCCGTCGCGGTTGAAGATCGTGACCGCGCGTTCTACTTCGTCGGGGACGCAGACCTCGAGCCCCCGGATCCCATTGTCGATGGCCAGACTCTCTCGGAGCGCGTGGACCTCCGGGTCATCCGAAGCGAACTCGCGCCATCCCAGATCGGGGCGCAGCAGCGGTGTGGTCACCGGCCCAGTCAAGCACCGTGGGATCACCGGAGCCCGATAGCGTCGCCCCGCGACGAAGGGAGCGGGCATGACGACCACGCGCGATGTCATGGCCATGCTCAGCGAGCTGGTTGCGCTCACGACGTTGGAGGAGGAGAGTCCGCAGTCCTTCAAGGTGCGCGCCTACGAGAACGCGCGCCTGGGGCTCGAGTCTTCCGGCGGCAACATCACCGAGATGTCCATGAGCGAGCTCACCGCGATCAAGGGTGTCGGCAAGGCGACAGCGAGCAAGATCCGAGAGTTGGTCGACACCGGCCGGGTCGCCAAGCTCGATGAACTGCGGGAGAGGTTTCCGCCCTCCGTCGTCGAGCTCAGCCGCATCCCGGGGCTGGGTCCGAAGACGCTCAAGACGGTGCGCGAGAACCTCGGGATCAACGATCTCGACGGTCTGAAGGCGGCGATCGAGGCCGAGCAGCTCCGCACCCTTCCCGGCCTCGGCAAGACCAGCGAGGAGAAGATCGCCAAGGCCATCGAACGGCTCGGCATGTCCGGTAAGGACCGTCGGACGCCGATCGCCGACGCCTGGCCGCTCGCGGAGCGATTGGTGGCCGATCTCCAAGTACTCCCGGAGGTCGAGCAGGCCCAGTTCTGCGGCAGTCTCCGTCGCATGTCCGAGACGATCGGTGACATCGACATCACGGTTGCCTCGCACTCGCCCAGTGCCGTGATGGAGGCGGTGCTCGCTCATGGCGAGAACCACGACGTGGTGGTGAGCGGCGACACCAAGACCAGCTTCCTCACCGCCGGGGGTCTCCAGGTCGACGTCCGGGTGGTCGGCCCGGATCAGTTCGGCGCGGCGACCCTGTACTTCACCGGATCCAAAGCTCACAACATCGAGCTCCGGCAGCGAGCCATGGACCGCGGCCTGCTCCTCAACGAGTACGGCCTCCTCGACGTCAGCGACGACGAGGTCGCGCCAGAGGTTCGTCCCGTCGTGGCGAGCCGGACCGAGCAGGAGATCTACGAGGCGCTGGGCATGGAGTTCGTCCCGCCCCCGCTCCGTGAGGCGACCGGTGAGGTCGAGGCCGCGGCAGGCGACGGACTCCCCGAACTCGTCCAGCTGAGCGACATCTGCGGCGACCTGCACTATCACACCGACCGATCGGGCGATGGGCGTTC
>CAYUBX010000554.1:0-2989 GCA_964443165.1 uncultured Acidimicrobiales bacterium | reverse complement strand
GACCGCCAGCATCGACCAGTCCGGCTCGCTGAACTCGGCCCTGGTCCGCAACTTGAAACGCTCGAGGGACCCGCGCAGCGTTTCGCCGGATCCGGGGTCGGTGTCGAGGACGAATGTGTCCTGCCCGAAGCGGGTCACCCGAAACGCGACCTCGAGCCGCCCGCGGGGCTCGAGGAGCAACGATAGACGACTCTCGCCGATTGCGAGGTCGGTGATGTCCTGGCTCACCTGTCCGTGCAGGTACTCGGCGGCCTCAGGACCTTCGACCAGCACGACGTCGCGGTCCATCGGCGTTGCCGTGGTCGGTGCGTCGCTCATGACACCTCCGTTTCCTCTCATTGTTCGCCGTCGGGGTGACTCCCGGCGCCGCCCGAATCGGTCAACCGGGTCACCGCGTTGCGAACAAGGGTCATTCCTACTCCGTCGTCGAGCGACATGATCGACTCGGGGTGGAACTGCACGGCGGCGACCGGCAGGTCGGTGTGCTCGACGGCCATCACGATGTCGTCGTCAAGCGACACAGCGGTCACCTCCAGCTCGGCGGGGATGTCCGATCTCCTGGCGAACAGCGAGTGATACCGACCGGCGCGGAACTCGGCCGGCAGGCCGTCGAGGAGCCGGCCTCCCTCGACGCGGATCATCGACGGTTTACCGTGCATCGGGGTCGCGAGCTGACCGAGCTCACCGCCGAAGTACTCCACGATCCCCTGCAGCCCCAGGCAGACGCCAAACAGCGGGATGCCGGCGGCGAGGTTGGCTCGCACGGTCTCGGACACCGCGAAGTCGTCTGGACGGCCCGGACCAGGCGACAAAACGACGAGGTCGGGCGCGTCGTCGGCGATCTCCGACACCGGAAAGCCCGCCCGTCGTGTGACCACCTCGGCGCCGGTCTGACGCAGGTAGTTGGCCAGCGTGTGCACGAAGCTGTCGAGGTGATCGACGAGCAGGACCCGGACCCCCGTGGCGGTGGCCTCCGGGTCGGCGACGCTCGACGTGAGCCGCGGCAGACGGAGTGCGTCGAGGAACGCAGAGGCCTTGAGTTCGGTCTCTTCCTCCTCGGCGACCGGATCGGAATCCCACAGGAGCGTGGCGCCGACTCGGACCTCGGCATGGTCGTCCTTGATGCGGATGGTGCGCAGCGTCAGCCCCGTGTTGAGGGAGCCGTCGAAGCCCACCTTGCCGATCGCCCCGCCGTACCACGCCCGCGGGGTTCGCTCGTAGCGCTCCAAGAACATCATCGCCTTGGCCTTCGGCGCTCCCGTGACCGTGACGGCCCAGGTGTGTGAGAGGAACGCATCGAGCGCGTCGAAGCCGGGCCGGAGCCGACCCTCGACGTGATCGACGGTGTGGATCAGCCGGCTGTACATCTCGATCTGCCGCCGGCCGATGACCTTCACCGACCCGGGGACGCAGATCCGGCTCTTGTCGTTGCGGTCGACGTCGGTGCACATGGTGAGCTCCGACTCGTCCTTTTCGGAGTTCAGAAGGGCGAGGATCTGCGATGCGTCGTCGAGCGGATCCTGGCCGCGGGCAATGGTGCCGGAGATCGGGCAGGTCTCGACCCGGTCGCCTTCGACCCGGACGTACATCTCGGGGCTCGCACCGACGAGCCACTCGTCGTGTCCGAGGTTGATGAGGAACCCGTAGGGCGCCGGATTGTGTTCTTTCAGCCGTCGGAACAGCTCGGATGGTGGCTCCGGCGACGGCTCCACGAACGTCTGGCTCGCGACCACCTCGAACAGGTCGCCGCGGGCGAAGTACTCCTTGGCGGTCCTGACACCCTCGGCGTACCCACCTTCCTCGTGGTCCCGGCGGGGCTCGAGGCCGAGGTCGGGTTCGTAGGGTGCTCGCAGGCCGCCACGTCCGAGCCCCGCAGTCGATCGGCCGCCGGCCTCGAACTCGTAGCTGATGCGCTCCGCCACACCCCCCTGGTGATCGACCACCAGCAACTCGTCGGGCAGGTAGAGCACCAGATCCCTCTGGTCGTCCGGCCGGGGCAGCCGCAACTCGATCGGTTCGAACTGGAACGCCAGGTCGTAGCCAAAACCTCCGTACAGACCGAGATGCTGGTCGTCGCTCCCGAACAGCTCCACGAGCGCACGGACAACCGTGAAGGTCGACGGCTGCCTGCTGCGCTCCTCCTCCTCGAAACGGCGGTCAGGCCGCTCGACGCGGAGGTCGATGCGGCCGGCAGACCGTTCGAAGGCGACGACGCCGGACACCCCACTGAGCATCGAAGCCACGGGGTCGAGGAGCACCTCGCCGCGTTCGTTCAACGACTCCACCATCACCCTGTCGCCGGACGACGTGAGGACGAGTGGCGGGTCGACGAACCCCATGTCCCAGCGCGTGTACCGACCGGGATACTCGTAGCTGGAGGAGAGCAGCACACCGCGAGCGGCGTCGAGCCGATCGACCAGATCAGCGATGACCTCCTCCGGCTCGATGGGAGTCGAGGTCGCGGTGATGGTGATGCCGCCCACCGTCACCATCTCCCGTGTCACGCTCATGGCTCAGAGATACAGACCCGTGGAGCCCGGCTCGACCCGCGGCGCGGCGATCGCGTGAATGTCGCGCTCGCGCAGGATCAGGAAATCATCGCCCTGAACCTCCACCTCGTGGCGGTCCTCGGGGCTGAAGAGGACCTGGTCGCCCTCCTCCGCGCTGCGCACGTTGGGACCCGCACCCACGACCTCGCCCCAGACGAGCCGCTTCTGCTGCTGGGCTGTTGCAGGGATCAGAATGCCACCGCTCGACCGCCGCTCCGACTCTTCGGATGGCATGCGAACCAAGATGCGGTCGTGGAGCATCTTGATCGGCCTCTTTTCGTTCGAAACGGCATCTGCGTCGGTCGGCGTCTCTTCGGGCACGGTGGCAAGGTACCGTTTCTGCCGATGGACGCGGTAGTCGGTTCCCCCCAGTCGCTGACGGTGTCGAGCCATGACGACGACGGAGCGCTTAGCCTCGAGTCGGAGTACCAAGTTCCTGA
>CAYUBX010000553.1:0-2989 GCA_964443165.1 uncultured Acidimicrobiales bacterium | reverse complement strand
CACCGCCTGACCATCGCTCACCCCGTGCGCGCCGAGGAACACGACCAGCGCGCCTTCTCGGACGCCGAGGCCGCCGATCGCGACAGGGAGGACTTGGACGATCAGCACCATCGGCGCGAACGCCAGCCACGCCGTCGGCCCAGGACGAACTCCCATCGCCGCGGCCGCCATGCCCATCGCGCTCACCAGGAGGCACTGGTAGGCGATGGCGACAGCGATCAGCCGCACCGCGGCCGCGGGCTCGCGTCGGTAGGTGCTGAGCCCCGTGTGAACCGCTCCGAGTCGCTGCCGGAGAGCTGTTTCGCCGACGATGCGGCCGCCGATCTTGGGGTGTTCGGCCAGGTAGACGATGGCGAACAGAACCAGCAACGTCGCGAGGGCGATCGCGAGAGCGATCCGACCGCTCGTCTCCCGCAGCAGGCCCCGATTGATGGCGAGGGCGATGATCGTGAGCAGCGGGAGCACCACCCACCCCGTCAGACGTTCGATGATCACCGATGCGAAGGCGTTGGGGCGGTCGGTGGTGTCGCGCCCGAGCCGGGTGACCCGCAGAACGTCGCCGCCGATCGTCGTGGGGAGGAAGTTCCCGACGAACTGGCCGGCGAGGTAGTGGTTGACCAGACTCCCGAGCGGTGCCTTCATCCCGAGGGTGATGGCGACCTCGTGCCATCGGGCTGCTGCGAGAACGAAGGCGCCAGCGGTGGCGACGATCGCACCGACGAGCCATCCGAAGGTCGAGAGCGTCCAGTCGGGCCAGAGATCGTCGAGCTCGTCCGTTGGGATGCGCGCGATGAGGATCGTCAGCATGGCCACGCTGACGACGATCCGCAACGCCAGGACGGCGGCGCGTCGTGTGCTCCGTCGAGAACGGTCGATGATCACAGCCACAAGTCCGCCCGAGGTTACGCGGACGTCTCACACGGGTCGAAGCCGTGGCAGGTGGACGTACAGCGATGTGGCGGTCGATCGGTAGCCTCGGGTGCGCATTCGAACGGGAGGTCGGGATGCCCAACGGGGACGCGGACACGGTGCTGTTGGAGAAAGAGCTCGTGCAGATCGCACTGGACGAAGCGCTCTCGGCCGGCGGTGAGTGGGCGGAGGTCTTCGCAGAGGACCGTCAGAACGCCGGCGCACTGTTCGATGAGGGCCGGGTCGAGGAGATGAGCTCCAGCCGAGACCGGGGCGTCGGGCTCCGGGTCACGGTCGGCGACACCACCGGCTTCGCCCACACGTCGGATCTCACAGAGAACGGTCTCCGCGAGGCGGCTCGAACGGCGGCCGCAGGAGCCCGCGGCACCACGCCTGGTCACGGCCTCGCCCTCGCCGGGGATGGCTCGGCCGCTCCGCGCGTCGAGATTCTGCCCTCCGATGTTCCCAAAGCGACCAAGGTCGACCTGCTGCGCAGCGCGGACGAAGCGGCACGAGGGGTCGACTCGGCCATCACGCAGGTCACCGCCCGATACAGCGAAGGCCGCCGTCGGATCCTCGTGGCCAACACGGACGGCGTGTTCGCCGGTGACGACCAGGTGCGCACCCTCTTCTCGGTCAACTGCGTCGCCACGGGCGATCAGGGTCTTCAGACCGGCCGCGAGACCGTCGGCTACACGGTCGGGTTCGAACTGTTCGACGCTCACGATGTCGAGGAACTCGCAGCGCGAGCTGCCGGTCGTGCGGTCACCAAGCTGCGGGCCCGCCCCGCGCCGAGCGGCGAGCTTCCCGTGGTGATCAAGCGCGGCGGAGGAGGCGTTCTCTTCCACGAGGCGTGCGGTCACGGCCTCGAGGCCGATCTCGTTCGCAAGGGCGCGTCGGTGTTCAAGGACCGGGTGGGGGAGCTCGTCGCCTCCCCGCTGGTGACGCTCGTCGACGACGGCACCATGGGCGTCGAGTGGGGTGCCATCGCCATCGATGATGAGGGTCACCCGACCCAGCGCAACGTCCTGATCGAGGACGGCGTCCTCACCGACTACATGTGGGACCACCTTCGGTCCCGCGATGCTGGCCGGGCGCCGTCGGGCAACGGTCGCCGTCAGAGTTACATGCATCTGCCGATGGTCCGCATGACCAACACGTTCGTGACCAACGGCGACACCGATCCAGACGACATCGTCGCCGACACCAGCCATGGCGTGTACATCGCCCAGCTCGGCGGCGGCCAGGTCAACACGGCGACGGGCGACTTCGTGTTCGGGATGACCGAGGCCTACCTCATCGAGGACGGGCACATCACCGAGCCCCTGCGGGAGGGCAACCTCATCGGCAACGGGCCCGACGTCCTCACCAACATCGACGTCATCGGAAACGACTTCGACATGGGCAGCCCCGGCACGTGCGGCAAGGACGGTCAAGGCGTTCCCGTCGGAGACGGTCAGCCGACGCTGCGGGTGACCGCGCTCACGATCGGCGGCACGGCATCGTGACGGCTGCGATCACCGAGAACACCGAGCTTCCGGAGCTCGCCGCTGACGTGGTCGGCCGGGCCCAGGCCGGTGAGCAGCTCGAGGTGTACGTGGCGCGTGGTCGCTCCACCACCATCAAGGCGTACGACGGCCAGGTCGAGTCGCTGCGATCGGGGACCACGCAGGCGATCGGGGTGCGGATCGTCGTCGACGGACGACAGGGCTTCGCGTCGGCGGGCTCGCTCGACCTCGACGTCGTGGCGGATACGGTCGCCGAAGCGCGCGAGAACCTGCAGTTTGCAGAGGTGGATCCTCATCAGGGCCTCGCGCATCCCGATGGAGTCCCCGAGCCCGGCCTGGATCTCGTGGACCGAGCGGTTCTCGACCTGTCCGAGGACGAGAAGATCGAACTGGCCATCGACCTCGAACGTCGGTGCCTCGCCGGCGATCCTCGGATCACCGGTGTCCGGACCTCGGCGTGGTCGGACGGGTGGGGTGAGGCAGCCCTGGCCTCGACAGCTGGGATCGCGGTGTACTCCGAGGGCGGAAGCTGCTCGGTCGGCGTGCAGCCGCTGGCCGTCGACGGCGACGAG
>CAYUBX010000552.1:0-2990 GCA_964443165.1 uncultured Acidimicrobiales bacterium | reverse complement strand
ACGCTGATGACGTTCTCCGAGTTCGGGCGCCGATCGCAGGTCAATGCGTCCGAGGGCACCGACCACGGTGCGGCGAGCATCTCGTTCGTGATGGGCCGGCCCGTGGTCGGAGGGCTGTACGGCCAGTACCCGTCGCTCGACGCGCTCGATCGTCGCGGCAACCTCGTCCCCCAGGTCGACTTCCGCGACGTCTACGGGACGGTCGCGGAGGCGTGGCTCGGGGCCGACGGCAACGAGATCGTGGGTGGCCGCTTCGAGGGTCTCGGCCTGTTCGGTGCGGCCCCCGACGGATCGATCGCACCGCAGGTCAGCGCGGTGGCACCGGTGCGAACCGGGACACCTGTGGATCGTGAGTCGAACCACGGGACAGGCACCGGCTACGTGGTACTGGCGTCCGACGGCGACGTGCTCCAGTTCGGTGAGGCGCGCAGTCACGGTGCGGCTGTTGCCGGTGCGATCGCGGTTCGCACCCATCCTCTCGTCGATGGTTACTGGGTCGCGGATGCACGGGGCGGCGTCAGTGCGTTCGGGTCGGCTCCCGACCACGGCTCCGTGGAGCATCTGGACCTCGTCTCGCCGGTCGTCGGCATGGCGGCGAGTGCGGACGGGCGTGGCTACTGGCTGGCCAGCCAGGACGGTGGGATCTTCGCGCTCGGAGCCGCTCGCTTCTACGGGTCTGCGAGTTCGATCGCGCTCAACGAGCCGGTCTCGGGTCTCGCGGCCCGGCCGGCCGGCGATGGCTACTGGATGTGCGCCGGTGACGGCGGGGTCTTTGCGTTCGGGCGAGCGCCGTTCAAGGGGTCGGGCGCCCATCTGCCACTGGCTGCACCTGTGGTGACGATGGCGGTCCACCCAGGCGGTGAGGGGTACTGGCTGCTGACATCCGACGGCGGAGTGTTCGCCTTTGGGACAGCGCCCTATCGCGGGTCTCTCGCCGGCATCCGGTTGGCGGCCCCCATCGTCGACATGGCCATCACCCCGACCGGCGCCGGCTACTGGCTCCTGGGACGGGACGGCGGCGTGTTCACCTTCGGTGACGCCGCGTTCCACGGGGCTCCGCGACAGGTGTCCGGGCGTTCCGATTCGGTGTCGATCGCCTCGTGATCCGGCCCGACGGCGTTTTGTTCCGGCGCTCAAGTGAGTGGTGGTCACCGCCGATGGAAGAGTGACAGCCGCGACGACACAGCGGCGCGACAGAGGGGTAGGTTCGTTCGAACGAGCGATTCGGGCGGATCTAGCGACATCACGACGGGGGTGGTGCACAGTGGATCGGGCCGACGCAGGGCATCTTGTTCGTCGCACCGGGTTCGGAATCGACTGGGCGGTGGTGGATCAGCTGGTCAGCATGTCCCGCGCCGACGCCGTGGCGACGCTGATGGACTTCTCGCCCAATCCGACGCCGCAGCCGCCGTCGGGGATCTTCGACGAAGACGGGTCGAAGTGGCGCCAGATCGCTGACCTCAAGGTCTGGTGGATGGAGCGGATGCGGCTGATGCCGCGCCCTCTCCAGGAAAAGCTCACCCTCTTCTGGCACGGCCACTTCGCGACCAACGCCGACCAGCACCGCTACGCCTGGCAGACCTGGCAGGAGAACAACCTCTTCCGCGGGATGCTCTTCGGGAGCTTCCGTGATTTCGCCCAGGCGGCGTCGATCTCCCCGTCGATGCTCCTGTACCTCGACAACTACCGGAACAAGGCGGGCAACCCCAACGAGAACTTCGCTCGTGAGCTCCTCGAGCTTCACCTGCTCGGCCCCGGCGAGCATCACAGCGAGAACGACATCATCGAGACCGCCCGGGCCTGGACCGGTCACCACCTCTCGGACGGCCTGAAGAACTACCAGTACAACTCCTACTGGCACGACCACCGCAACAAGACGATCTTCGGGATCACCAAGAACTGGGATGGCCCGCAGGTGATCGACGAGGCGGTCCACGGGGTCCATCGGGTCACCTCTGCCCGGTACATCGCGACCGAGCTGTGGAACTTCCTGGCCTACCCCGGCCCGCCCTCCTCGGTGATCGACGACGTCGTCACCGACTACCTCAACAACAACCTCAACCTGGGTCTGTTGGTGCGATCGATCCTGATGCACGACGAGTTCTACAGCGCCAAGGCACGCACCGGTCTCGTTCGAAGCCCCGTCGAATGGGCGGTTGCATGTGCGCGGGCCGGCGCCTCACCGGCATCGGAATGCCGCCCCGACTGGTGGATCCGCGACATGGGGCAGAACCTGCTCCATCCGCCCAACCCGTCTGGGTGGAAGCAGAATGCGGAGTGGATCTCGGCCACCGGCGCCTGGGCCCGCGCCGATTTCGCCAGCCACCTTGTCTGGAAGATGAGCCAGAGGGACCACCTCGAGGAGATCTACGACCTGTCGGTTCCGGCGGTCGTCGACCTCCTGCGCGGCTGGTTCTCGCTCAACACCCTCACGACGAAGACCCGTCGCGCCCTCGAGGACTACTTGTACGCGGAACGGGCCACCGAGGAGTGGCCGCAGTACCGCAACGTACTGACGCTCGTGATGCTCTCGCCCGAGATGCAGCTGGCCTGAGGAGGTGTGATCTATGTGTGACGCAGACGAGATCCGTCGAGCTCTGTCCCAGAGCGCCGATCTGTCGCCCGAGGGAATGTCCCGGCGACGGTTCCTTCAGTACACCGCCGCAGGCGCCGCGGCAGCCGGTGCGAGCTTTGCGCTGTCGGGGGGCACGGCCAACGCCGCGCTCGGCGGGCCGCTTCAGCCGGGCGAGGGTGTTCTCGTCCTGATCCAGCTGGGCGGTGGCAACGACGGCCTCAACACCGTCGCCCCCGTCGATGACGGACGGTACCGGCAGCTTCGCCGGGGTGTCGCGCTCGATCAGTCGACCGCGCTTCGCATCGGTCACGGCCTGGCCCTCCACCCCAACCTGACCACCATCAAGACGCTGTGGGATCAGGGAGACTGCGCCATCATCCAGGATCCCACTGCCGAACAACTGGCCGACATCGCC
>CAYUBX010000551.1:0-3002 GCA_964443165.1 uncultured Acidimicrobiales bacterium | reverse complement strand
ACCAAGACGCCATCAGAGCCGTCGGACCCCTCGCTGGCCTTTGCCGAAGGACTGCGACTGATCCTCTCGAAGGCAGGTGCGCATGCCGACGACCTCACGACCGTCAGCCACGGCACGACCGTCGCGACGAATGCGCTCCTCGAGGACGACATCACTGGGCTCGGCCTTCTCACCACGAAGGGGTTTCGCCATGTGCTCGAGATCGCCCGCCAGAGCGTCCCCGATGGCTATGGAAACTCATATTTCTGGGTGAAGCCGGACCGCATCGTGCCGCTCCACCTCGTGCGTGAGGTGCCTGAACGTCTCAACGCCGAAGGACAGGTCGTCCATCCGCTCGACGAGGAGGCGGTCGCCCAGCAGGTGAGGTTCCTCCGGGACAAGAATGTGCACTCGATCGGCGTCTGTCTGCTGCACTCCTACCTCAACCCAGCTCACGAGGAGCGAGTGGCCGAGATCATCGCAGAGGTGTATCCCGAGGCCTCGGTATCGATCAGTTCCCGTGTGCTGCGGGAATATCGCGAGTACGAGCGGTCGGTGACCACGCTCGTCGACGCCTTCGTCAAGAGCAAGGTCGTGCGGTACATCGAGAGTATCCAGGCTCAGCTCGACAAGCTGCGCGATGGCGAGCCGCCGGCGTTCTACATCATGAAGAGCAACGGCGGTGTCATCTCGGCTGGCGCGGTCGGCGACCAGCCGATCACCACTGCTCTCTCCGGGCCAGCAGCCGGAGCGTTGGGAGCCGCCGAGCTCACCGGTCGTGCGGGGTTCGACCAGGTCCTAGCCCTCGACGGGGGAGGGACATCGACCGATGTGACCGTGGTCCAGCGCGCCGTTCCGGCGTTGACGACGGAGGGTTCGGTCGGACGTCATCCGACCAAGGTGCCGATGATCGACATCGTCACCGTTGGAACCGGCGGTGGTTCGATCGCGTGGATCAGCCCTGAGGGTGGGATCAAGGTAGGACCCCGGTCAGCAGGTGCCGATCCGGGTCCCATGTGTTACGGCAAGGGTGGCACCGAGCCCACGGTCACCGACGCTCACCTTGTGCTCGGCCGGATTCCACCCGGCCTGATCGGCGGTCTCGTGCCACTCGACGTCGAGGCGGCGCTCGACGGTGTCGCACGTCTGGCTGCCGACCTCGGACTTGGTACCGAGGAGTGCGCGGCCGGCATCTTGGAGATCGCAGCGTGGAATCAGGCAAACGCGATCCGGCAGGTGACGGTGCGGCGCGGTCTCGACGTGCGCGACTTTGCGTTGTGCGGCTTCGGTGGGTCCGGTCCGCTCCAGGCCTGCCGCCTCGTCGATGTCCTGAGTCTGGAGGCAGCTGTCATCCCGCGCGATCCCGGCAACGTGAGCGCCTACGGCTTGCTCGTCGTCGACCTCCGTCACGACGAAGTGCAAACCCTTGTCGGTCGTCACACCGACCTCACCGCTGAACGGTTGGCTGAGGCCTACGGAGCGCTCGAGCGACGCGCGAACCGGGCCCTGGTCGAGCAGGGCTATCCGCTCGAGGGGCAGCAGCTCAGCCGGTGGGCCGACCTCCGCTACGAAGGCCAAGCGTTCGAGGTTCAGGCCCCGGTGCCCGGCGGTGAGATCACCGGCCCCGATGCCGGCGAGGGGTTCGTCGAGGCCGTCCTGGGGGCGTTCCATGACGAGCACGAGCGGCTCTATGGCTACTGCTACCGCGACAAAGCGGACGCGGTCGTCGAATGGGTGAATCTCCGAGTCGCGGCATTCGGCCCGATCAACAGTCCCGCGCCGATCCGGATCGGGGCCGGGAGCGGCGCCGACCCGGCGAGGAGCAGACGGGTGTACTTCGACGAATGGGTTGACACGCCGATCTACGATCGTGACGCCCTGGGGGCGGGCGACACGGTGGTCGGTCCGGCCATCATCGAGGAGTTCGGCTCGACGACACCCATCCTGCCGGGGTTCGAACTGACAGTTGACGATCTGGGAAATCTGGTGGTGAATCCATGAGCGAGACCGAGATGAAGGAAGTCGATCCGATCGTTGTGGAGATCGTCGAGGGCACACTCGCCTCGGTCGAGGCCGAGGTCGAGGACGCCATCGGTCGTACCGCGCGGTCACCGATGATCCGCGACCAACACGACTTCCGCGCCGGCATCCACGACGTCAAGATGCGCAAGCTGACCGGTCGTTCCTACTCGGCTCTGGTCGATCCGGTCGTCCGCGACTTTCCCATCGACACGATGAAACCGGGAGACATCTACTTCCACAACGACGTCTATCTGTCCGAGGGTGGCATCGGTCACCTTCCCGACCTCTGTGTCACTGTGCCGGTCTTTGCCGAGGGTCGGGTCGTGGCGTTCGTTCAGGCCTTCGGCCACCACGACGACATTGGTGGCAAGGTGCCCGGCTCCATGCCGAGCGACGCCCGCTCGGTGTTCGAAGAAGGCCTGATGGTTCCCCCCATCAAGCTCTACGACCAAGGGGTTCCCAACCAAGCCGCTTTGACCATCATGACCCGAAATACCCGGCTGCCAGAGAGTCTGTCCGGTGATCTCGACGCCGAATGTTCGGCCTGCCGTATGGGTGCCGCGCGCCTGGCCGAGCTGTTCGAGCGGTACGGCACCGAGACGGTCGAAGCCTGTTTCGATGTCATCTTGGGTCGCACGACCGAGACCTTCCGACGCGAGATCCTCTCGTAGTTCCCCGACGGCTCGTGGACCTGGGAGGACTATGCCGAGCACGACGGCGTCGACCCACCGATGCTCCACTGCCAGCGCATCACCCTCACCAAGGCGGCCGACAAGCTCACCCTCGATCTCAACGGCACCGGTCCGCAAGCCAAGGGCCCGATCAACCACGCTGGGGACTACGCCGATGGGGTGTTTCTCAAGAAGTGGTTGGCGCCGATCCTGCGCAACCTCGCCGACACGCCCGAGCGGATGGCGGAGCTCGACGTGAACGAGGGTGTTGTGCCGCTCATCGAGATCGTGTTCCCTCCACCTGGCACGCTCGTCACACCGGTGTACCCC
>CAYUBX010000550.1:0-3006 GCA_964443165.1 uncultured Acidimicrobiales bacterium | reverse complement strand
GGCGTGCATTTCGCGGTGGCCGCGACGACCAATCAATCGTGGGCCGTTTGCGCACTCGCCATCGGCACGGTGGCTCGAGCACCGAATCGTCGGGAGACGACGCTCTTGTCGCCCGCGCACGCGGTGGCGACACGGCGGCGTTCGCGTCGTTGTATGAACGGCATGCGCCCGCGATTCATCGGCTGAGCTTGGCGAGCGTCCACTGCTCCCAGGCCGACGACGTGACGGCTGAGGTCTTTGCGAAGGCATGGACGTCGCTCGGCGGCTTTCGGGGTGATGGCAGCCCCTTCCGCGGCTGGCTCTTCGGAATCGCCCGCAACGTGATCGCAGACACCCATCGCCGCCGGTACCGGCGCCCGACCGAACCCCTCGACGCACCGCATGAGCTCGTCGGCGACGATCCCACCGTCGCCCGACTCCAGCGTCTCCATCTCGACGGGGTGCTGCGACAGCTCGGGCGCCGTCAGCGTCGGGTGATCGAACTCAAGTACTTCGCTGGCCTCTCCAACGACGAGGTGGCCGCGACCCTCGGCGTGAGCCCCGGCGCCGTCAACACGATGCAGTGGCGCGCTCTGCAACAGCTGCGCCAATTGCTGGCCGAGGAGGAGGTCTCGTCATGAGCCCCGAACCGCACATCGCCGGAACCGAGGTCGAGGAGATCGACGCCCTCTTCACCGAACTCGCCAAGCTGGAGGTGGAGACCCCTCCGTGGTCGGCCGTCGTCGACCGCATCGCTGCAGCGCCTGCTCCGACCCGCCCTCGATTCGCGTTCGGGTGGTCGGCGGTTCTCGCCGGGGCGGCGGTCGCGCTCGCCGTTGGTGTGGCGGGGGCGGTGAGTGAACCGGTCAGGGAGACGGTGTTCGAGCCGGTGGCCAACCTGTTGCCCTGGGTCGACGACGGGTCGGACGAGGCGCCTGTCCCCACCGACCCGAGTCCGGCGGCAGGCGACGAGCGAGAGCCGATCGGCGGTGGCGATCCTGCGCCGGGCGTGCCCGACACGCCCCGCGATGGTCCCGGTGACCGCACCGATCGGACCGACGACGGTGACCGGACGGGCGGGGATGAACAGGACCGAATCCAGATCGACGAGCGCGAGGTGGAGCCCGCCCCCGCGACCACGGCGCCGAGCGACCGGCTCACCGACCGGGAGGAGCGGCGCCGTCGGCTGGAGCAACGTCGTCGCGAGCTGGAACAGCAGCGGCGTGATGCAGCACAGGACTCGGATCCGTCACCGATCACCACGGTCGTCGATCCGGCCCCCGCGACGACGGACGAGCCCGCAGACGGCGTCGTGCGCGAAGAGGGACCGAGCTAGCCGGCCGGGGTGAGATAGAGCAGGGACGACGTCTGGCCGGCGTACGCGAACCAGCCACCGTCCTCGTCGATCTCGGCCTCGTCCGATGGTTCGGGCATGGCCGGCTCATCTATGGCGGGTTCGTGCACGACCAGGAACCCGTCCTCCCAGGGAATCGCCCAGAACGCGTCACCCTCGGACCCCGTGAGATCTGACAGCGGTGCGAAGATCCACTCGCCGTCCGGCCCCCGGTGCCCTACCACCGTCTCTGGCTTGGGGGAGGGGCCCTCGAGCCTCTCTTCTTCGGCTTCGCCGGACTCGAAGGCTGCCGTGAACGCCTGGGACATCTCGCGACCCGACGCTTCGAACAGAACGTTGCCGTCGGCGTCGGAGATCCTGACACCGCCGTCGTCCGTGTGATTGATGCCGTCAGCGGTGTCCGGTGACATCGGGTCGATCTCGAGGTCGAACAGGACCTCCCCGGTTGCGTCGTCGATGACCGTGGCCCTTTCGAGCTCGGGACCTTGCTGGATGACCAGCGTGCGCCCGTCGCTCCCGATCGCGACCTCCATCTCGGGGATGTCCGCCATTTGCATCTCACCCTCGTCGTGGCCCAGCACCAGGACGTGATCGCCGTTGACGACGAACATGTTGGGCTGCACTCTGCCGACACCGTCGATGTCGTCCCACGTGGCGCCGAGGTCGTGGGAGACGCGTGCGGATCGGACGCCCATGGCGAGAAGCGACTCGCCGCTGGCCTGCACCCACCCGTCGCCAGGACCTTCGACCTCGGTCCATGAGCGGCCACCATCGAGGGAGCGGCGAAGCGTCGTGCCGAGCTCCGCGTGAGTGATCGTGACGTACCCACGGCTGGTGGCGATCAGTTCGAGCCAGCCGTTGTTGGACTCCACCTCACGGAGTTCGCCTCCGGGTTCGAGCACGCTCAGCGCGCTCGGGGCGTCCATCTCACTGTTGAAGAGCGTCGAGAGCTCGTTGTCGGTCATGCCGAGATCGGCGGCGGTCAGCCGGCCCTCGGTGCCATCTTCGAGCTTGTAGTCGACGGTGCTGCCGTCGTTCCCGAGCTCGGCCAGCGTGTCGTCGTCGCCGAGGACGCCTGCGTCATGCAGCGCGCATGCCGGGTCGAAGTGACTGAACCCGACGGATGATACGACGACGGTGCTGCCATCGGTGGCGACAGTTGCTTGCCAGTCCGGGACGGGCGAGCCGTTGCCGACGTCGACCGGGCCAGCGACCGCGTGTGCAGCCCACGTCTGGCCGGCATCGAACGACACGACGATGTGGCGCTCGGGGGAGGCCTGTCGCACGCCATCGCAGTGGGCCCACGCACCGAAGTCGACGTCCTCCTCGCCCGCGGCCTCGCCTTCGCCGCCGAACAGGAAGACGGAGGTGTCGAACACGGTGACGACAGCCGCGATCACGTCACCGCGTGCGCTGACGCCCTGGTAGAGGAATTCGAACGCGTCGAGATCCGAGCTGGCGATCAGCTCGATGACGGGCGGTTCGGGGAGGCGCTCCCACGCGGAGAGGTCGCTGGTGCGGCTGATCCAGCCATCGAGCGTCATGGCGTAGGCGACGTCACCGTCGCTCCATATGTTCCAGGGCGCGATGTCGTCGGGCAGCCCAATTTCACGGGTGGAGAGCGGGAGCGAGCCAAACTCCAGCTCGCTCCCGCCCCGCGCCCGGTCGTCGCC
>CAYUBX010000549.1:0-3017 GCA_964443165.1 uncultured Acidimicrobiales bacterium | reverse complement strand
CGGGCGCTGCGACCGTGTGGGAGTGGGTCGAGAACTGGCGTCAGACAGAGCGACCGACGTGGCGGGTTCATGTCACGCCGGTGACCACCGGCTACACCAGCATCAACGTCGCAGGGCCCAACAGCCGCGAGCTTGTGCGGCGACTGGTCGACGATGTGGACCTCGACCCCGACTCGTTCAGGTACATGCAGGTCCGCGAGGGAACCGTGGCCGGCGTGCCGAACTGCATCATGTGGCGCATCGGTTTCACGGGAGAGCTGTCGTACGAGCTGCACGTACCGGCAGGCCATGGTCTGCATGTATGGGAGGCCCTTCTGGACGCGGGAGCGGACCTCGGCGTCGGCCCCTTTGGCCTCGAGGCCCAGCGCATCATGCGCCTGGAGAAGGGCCACTTCATCGTCGGACAGGACACCGACGGCCTGACGAAGGCGCCGGCGACCGGGATGGGTTCGCTCATCAAGCTCGACAAGGACGATTTCGTGGGGAAACCGGAGTTGGCGTGGTCCATGGACCTGCCTGCAACGCAGGTCGTGGCTCTTCAGCCCGTCGACCCAACCATCGTTCCCGAAGAGGCGGCGCAGATTGTACGCGACGGCACGAACGAGGTGATCGGCCGAATCACATCGTCACGGATGTCTCCGACGCTGGAGCGCTCGATCTGTCTTGGGCAGGTTGACGCGGAGTACGCCGCCCCTGGAACCGAGCTGACCTGCGTCCTCGTGAACCTCGATCGCATCGTGGTCCGGGTCATGGAACACCATGCCCATTTCGACCCGGAAGGGGAGCGCCTTCGTGGCTGATTCACCTGTCTTCGAGAGCCCCGTCGTCGCCCGCTATGAACGAGGCTCCGGCCCGCTCACGCTGCGGGACGTGTCCGGGACGAACAAGCTGATCGTCCGCGCAGACGACGACACACACGCTGCTGCCCAGATGGACGTTCCCTTCGGCGCGAGTCGGAGTGACGGCGAGAGCACGATCTGTGGCATCCGTCCCCACGAGTGGATCGTGTTGGGAACGGCCGCTGGTGCCGAGGCGATACTCGAGAGCCTTGATCGAGACGGTCACGTGAGTGTCATCGACTATACGCACAGCCGCGCCCTGTTCGAGCTGTCCGGGGCGGACAGCGCACGGGTTCTCGAGAAGGTCTGTGGGCTGGATCTCTGCGACGATATGACGCCCCACGGAGCGGTCTTCTCGGCCTCCGTGGCGAAGGTGACGTGCGATCTGGTCCGCCGTGATGTGAACGGAGAGCTGTCATATCTCATCGCGTGTGACAGATCCCTTGGTCAGTACCTCTTTGATGCGTTGCTCGACGCCGGCTCTGAGTTCGATCTCGTACCGACCTGACAGGGCGCCCACGCTGGCGAGGATAGGGTCGGCCGATGGTCGCTTGCGGCTCGTGTTTGCGCATGGCGCCGGACGATGCGGGGTGGTGCCCGTACTGCGGCACGATGATCGCAGAGCCGGATGTCGAGATCGTCGACCTCTCGGACACGGCGGAGGTCCAGCCGGTCCCGGTCGACCGTTGGCGCCCGTCGTCGAAGGTGCTGGCCGCGGTCGCGGCGACCTGCGTGCTGGTCATCGGTGTGGCGGCCTTTGTTTCGCCGAGAAACGCGGAGGTCGACGAGGAGTCCCCGACGACGTC
This sequence comes from uncultured Acidimicrobiales bacterium, assembly GCA_964443165.1. Lineage (GTDB taxonomy): Bacteria > Actinomycetota > Acidimicrobiia > Acidimicrobiales > Poriferisodalaceae > JAYPWI01. Next base: position 1,372 of record CAYUBX010000549.1, on the reverse strand, counting down.
GGCGCAACAATATGGTCGAGAGGCCGCGGCCTCGACGGCAGTTGAACTCGTCGTTCTTGAACCGTCGGGCATCATCCGCATCAGCTTGAGGACCTCGGAGGAGGTCAGCGTTGAGCTGCCCGAGCCCGCGACCGGTTCGACGATCGCCCGACTGGGAGAAGCGATCGTCTATGTCGGAGCTTCGGGGGCGTGGGCGGTCCCGCTCGACGAGAGCGAGCCGATCTGGTTGGGGCGGGCGACCCTCGTGAAGGATGCCGCACACCCTCGCAGGGTGTGGATCGGTGTCGACCTGCCGGCAGAAGTGGACTTGCCTGAGCGGGTGAGCTGGAGCGAAGTCGACCTTTCGGGCGGCATCCACCGCGCCACCGTTCGCGAGGTGCCCCTGGACTTCGCCCATCCCGATCTGGTCTGGGGCTTCAACAGCTCCATCTACCGTCTCACCGATGCGATGGTTCACCCGTGGCGATATATCAAGCAGGGCTTTCCGCTTGCGGTCGGAGCCAACGATCTCATCGTCAACGTCTGCACCTCCGACCGTCGATGCCACCGGGAGTGGTACGACTCCCAAACTGGACAGGCTCGAGGCCCCGTGCTCGACGACGTCGCTGAATCACTCGTCCCGCGGTATGGGGCGGTGCTTTCGCCAGACGGTCGGTACGTTCTCGGACCCGTCGCCGAAACCGGTGAACTCGGCCTATGGGAAACGCTGAGCGGGGAACGTCTGGACCACTTCTGTCTCGAGCCGGCCGAGGTCGGGTGGGCGACCCGCGGCGATGCTCTGGCGTGTCGCAGCAAGGCCGGCCTGGTCGTCCATGATCTCCAGCGACCCGGCCAGGAGTACCTCGTTCGCGATGAGGGTCGCTCGATGGAGGCCTTCCTGCTCGTGGAGACTCCGACGAGGTGACCCACGATGAGGTCGTGACGATCAGCCGCAGCAGCCGTCGTCTGAAGAGTCAGCGGAGGCGCCGACGGTGACGGGTTCGAGGCCGTCGGTGGGGGCGCAGCACTGGGTGTCGCCCTCGATGACGATGTTGTCGAGGGTCTCGCTGTCGCCGTTGCGCACGTACCACTCCCAGCGGGTGCCGTCTGGGCCGTTGAGCCACGTCTCCGTCTTCTGGGCGTAGCAACACAGGGTGTCGGCGACGCCCGTGGTGTCGAGGCCCTCGGCCACGAGGCGGGCTTCGGCCTCGGAGACCTCTTCCTTGGTCTCCACCTCGACGCCGAGGTGGTTGATGGATCCGCTCTCGCCTGCACCCTCGAAGAGCACGAGCTTGAGGGGCGGATCGGCGATGGCGAAGTTGGCGTAGCCCGGCCGGACCTTGAAGGGCTCGGCGCCGAACATCTTGGAGTAGAAGGCGATGGCCTCGTCGAG
>CAYUBX010000548.1:705-3027 GCA_964443165.1 uncultured Acidimicrobiales bacterium | reverse complement strand
CGAGCGTCGTCGAGGTGAACTCCATCGCGCCGCAGCGGGAGCAGATCTCTTCGGGCGGGTGTTGCCGAAGCCCGCATGAGCCGCAGGTCTGGACAGCGATCGAGCCGCTGGTGAACCAGTCGCGCGTGATGTCGTTGGGCTGCGGAAGCGTCCAGTCCTCTGGAAGCACAGGCATCTCTCACACCTTCCCGAACAAAACTGCGGAACCGGGCGCGTAGCCCGGCCCCGACACCGACAACGAGAGTTCCGCACCCGGAACCTGGCATGTGGAGTCGCCCCGGATCTGGCGCACGGCCTCCACGACGTTGCCGAAGCCGTGGATGTATGCCTCGCCGAGATTGCCGCCGCTCGTGTTGATCGGCAGGCGGCCGTGGGGACCGCGGATCCCACCGTCTGCGACGAAGTCGTTGAGCTCCTCCGGCTCGCAGAAGCCCATCTCCGCGATCGCCATCAGCACCGGGCCGGTGAAGTTCTCGTAGAACTGCGCGACCGGCACGTCCTGCGGTCCGACTCCAGCGCGCTTCCACAGCTGCTCTCCGACGAACCGGTGATGCGCTGTGGGGAAGTTGGTCTCGCTGAACGCCGCTCCACCATCGCCTTGGGTCAGGCCCTGTGCCCCGGCGACGATGCTCACCGGCTCTCGTGCGCAGCTGCGCGCCCGCTCGGGGGTGGTGACCACGATGGCGGCCGCTCCGTCGTTCTCAGGACAGCAGTCGTAGAGGTGGAACGGCTCGGCGATCCATCGGGAGGCGTGATACTCCTCCCGCGTCAGTGGCGAGCCGTATCTGACCGCTCGGGGGTTCAGCTGAGCGTGCTCGTAACAGGCGAGCACCACCTCGGCGAGGGACTCTTGGCTGAGGCCGTGGTCGTGCATGTATCGCATCGTCTGCATCGCGCAGGTCTGTGCGGCGGACAACATCCCGTAGGGCCGGGTGAACGCCGATCGTCCTCTCGCCAGCCTCGCTTGGCCGGCCTGCCCGTACCGGAAGAACTGACCCTGGGCCAGGGCCCGGAACACCACCACGCACTCCGCGTAGCCCGCGGAGATCGCCATGTCGGCCTGGGCAACCGCGGACGCAGCGCCGTTGCCTCCTCCGCCGAAGGTCTGGCCGGTGAACCGGAGGTCGCCGGTGCCCAGAGCGTGGGACAGCCGGACGGGTTCGTTCCGGTCCATGTAGGAGGCGAAGCCGTCGACGTCGGCCGGCTCGAGCCCGGCGTCGCTCAGCGCGTTGCGGATCGCCGTGCACGCGAGCTGGAACTCGCTGTCCGGCGCTTCACCGCGCATGTAGTAGCGGGATTCCCCGACGCCGACCACGACCGCTCGACCATGCACTCTCTGCTTCTAACACATGTGCGGCGCGGGACGGCCTGTCGGTGCTGATCGCACCCGAGTGCGCGGGGGACTTCTTACCTGGCCCAGCGACGTCGGCTGTCGTCACGGCGGCAAGTTGGGTCCGCGCATCGGAAGGTTGGTCGCCGTCGGCGGCGGCATCGGGACGGTCATCGGGCAGTTCACCCTCATCGCCCGCAGTGACAACCCGCCTCCTCGACCCCAACTGGGCATCTCCGGCCGCGAAGATCCCCGGCTGAGAGGTCTGGTCGGACAGTGGGGTGTCGCCGTCCGTGCCGACAGGTCGACGCCGGTGAGGACCAAGCCCCGCTGGCGGTCCCGTTCTGTCGCCAGGTGAGCTGCGATGACCGGTTCCCGGGTCGAAACCTCCGGTTAACGACCAGCTGTCACGACGAGCTTGTCTCGTGAAGTGCAGTGCGCAACGCGTCCACGACGACTGCTGCCCCCGATGCGATCTCTTCCGCCGCCCGGCACCACAGGACGCCGTAGTGAACCATCTCCAGGTGGCGGTAGCTCGTGACCGGGACCCCGCACTCCACGAGGCGTCGTGCGTGCGACTCCCCGTCGTCGCGGAGCGGATCGAGTTCGGCGGTGATCATGACGGTCGGCGGCAGCCCCGAGAGCTCGGGCGCTCGTGCGGGTGACGCGTCAGGAGAGCTGCGGTCAGCGCTCTCACCCAGATAGAGATCGATCATCTGGCGCAGCACACCTGTGTTGAAGCCTGCGGCCGCCGCGAACTCGTGGTGGGAGCTGTGGTCGAGCTCGTCGAGCTGGAGGGCCGGGCAGATCAACGCCTGAGCCCTCGGCGCGTTTGCGCGACCCCGCCAGCGCTGGGCGACCGCTGCCGCCAGGGTGCCGCCCGCGCTGTCACCGGCGATCGCCCAGCAACCAGCGTCGACTCCGAGGTCAGCGGCGCCTGCAAGCGCCCACTCCACCGCAGCGACCGTGTCCTCGAGGGCAGCCGGGAAGGG
>CAYUBX010000548.1:0-695 GCA_964443165.1 uncultured Acidimicrobiales bacterium | reverse complement strand
ACGACCGCTCGGACTGTGGCGGCGAGGTATCGACAGATCTGGTCATGCGAGTCGAGGTCGCCGGCGATGAACCCAGCCCCGTGGACGTAGACGAGGAGAGGAAGGACCCCATCCGCAGGCCGATACACCCGAACGGGTACCGAACCCGCGTCGGTATCGGTGACCGACGACATCGGCTCGACGGCCATCCCGGGCTCTCTCGTCGCGGTGGCCACCCTCTCGCGGAACGCTGCTACGAAGTCCATCGTCAGCTCAGCTCACCCGGGGATCACGGCCGTGGCTTCGATCTCGACCTTGGCGCGCGGTTCCAGCAGATCTGCGACGACGAGCAGCGACATCGCCGGAAAGTTGTCGCCCATAACGGACCGATAGGCCTCGCCGACCGCGCGCTGATGTGCCGCGTATTCGGTCTTGTCCGTGACGAACCAGGTGAGCCGTGTCAGATGCTCCGGCCCCGCCCCCGCCGCTTCGAGGATGGCCTTGATGTTCTCGAGCGTCTGGGTCATCTGCCCGATGAAGTCATCGGTCTCGAACTCCTTCTGGGAGTTCCATCCGATCTGGCCGCCGAGATACAGCTGACGACCGGTCGCGGCGACGCCGTTGGCGTAGCCGGTCGGGGGTGCCCAGCCGTCCGGTTGGATGATGTCGTGCAGCAGCATCAGCTCGCTCCTTCGCGCAGGCGGAATCGTTGGATC
>CAYUBX010000547.1:2453-3031 GCA_964443165.1 uncultured Acidimicrobiales bacterium | reverse complement strand
CTCTACACCGAAGAGGACTACGGCGACCGCCCCGAGTTCACCGAGCCCGAGATCCAACGCACCAACCTGGCGTCAGTCCTACTTCAGATGGCCGCTCTCGGCATCGGAAACGTCGAATCCTTCCCCTTCGTCGATCCACCGGATCGGCGACTCATCCGTGACGGCATCGCCGTCCTCGAGGAGCTCGGCGCCGTCGATCCCGACAGAGTTGGTCAACAGAAGTGGCTGACGCCGCTCGGGCGACGGCTTGCTCGTCTCCCTGTCGACCCGAGGCTCGGCCGCATGGTCCTGGAGGCCGGTGAGCTCGGGTGTCTCCGCGAAGTCCTCGTCATCGCGGCAGGCCTGTCCGTCCAGGATCCGAAGGAGCGGCCGCTCGATCAACGGGAGGTCGCCGACGAACACCATGCACGCTTCGCTGTCGACGGCTCCGACCTGATGGGCATGGTCGAGCTGTGGCGCTATCTAGACGAGCAGCGCCGCGCCGGGTCGTCCAGCCGCTTCCGGAGGCTCTGTCGTCGCGAGTTCATCAGCTATCGACGGGTGCGGGAGTGGCAAGACGTCCATGCCCAGCTTCGCCG
>CAYUBX010000547.1:0-2443 GCA_964443165.1 uncultured Acidimicrobiales bacterium | reverse complement strand
GGAGGGCGCGGCCTGCCACACCGGCGACCGCACCTGCTTCGACGCCGACCTGGTGCACCGCGCGGTGCTGAGCGGGCTGCTCAGCCACGTGGGTCAGCGATATCCCGAGACCCGTGACTACCGAGGAGCACGCGGCGCTCGCTTCACGATCGGCCGGGAGTCGGTGCTGGGGCGTTCGGGCGCGAGGTGGGTCATGGCCGGCGAGTTGGTCGAGACCAACCGGATGTGGGCTCGCCAGGCGGCTCGCATCGACCCGCGCTGGGTCGAGGAGCTCGGCGACCATCTCGTGAAGCGGTCCTACGGCGAGCCCTGGTGGGATGCGACACAGGGACTCGGAATGGTGGACGAGCGCGTCACCCTGTACGGCCTGCCGATCGTGGAGGGTCGCGCGGTTCCGTTTCGGCGAGCTGACCCCACGGCGGCGCGGGCGATGTTCATCCGACACGCGCTGGTGGAGGGTGACTGGCACGGTCGGTATCCGTTTCGAGAACACAACGCCGAAGTCGCCGCGCAAGCACTCTCCGTCGAAGCACGGACCAGGCGAAGCGACGCGCTCGCTCGCGACGAGGAGCTCCGGGCCTTCTTCGACGAGAGGGTCGGCGCCGACGTCACGTCAGCTGGTCACTTCGGCCGTTGGTGGAAGGGCGTTCGGCGAGAGACGCCCCACCTGCTTCACCTCTCCCTCCATGATGTCCTGGCGCCAGACATCGAGACCCACGACGGCGACTATCCCGAGAGTTGGGACCTCGGGGGCCTACATCTCGACGTGGACTACGAGTACGAGCCCGGCGCGGCCAGCGACGGGATCACGATCGAGATTCCCGTCAACGCACTTCACCGGGTCGATCGCCGCGCGTTCGACTGGCTCGTGCCTGGCAAGCGTGAGGAACTCGTGCGCGAGCTCCTCCGAGCGCTCCCGAAGGAGTACCGCAAGCGCTTCGTTCCGCTGGCCGACACCGCACGAGAGATCATCGGTTCGTTGTCAGCAGAACCAGGGCCCGTGACGGAAGTCGTCCGGAACGCTCTCGGCCAGCGGCTCGGCGCTCCGATCCCGGTCGATGCCGTCCGTTTGGAGTCGCTGCCCCTTCACCTGCGCCCCCGAATCCGCATCGTCGACCAGGACGGAGGCGAGCTGGCGGCTGGACGCGATCTCCACGAGCTCAGCGCACTCATCGACGCCTCGCTTCGCTCCCAACTCCGCGAGGACGGCCATACCGTCGAGGTGGGCGGTCTCACCGACTTCGACCTCGAAGAGATTCCGACGCGGGTGCGGCTTGATTCGAGCGCCGTGCCGTGGGGCTTTCCGGCGCTGGTGGATGAAGGGGACGCGGTCGCGCTTCGGGTGCTCCCGAGCGCCGATGAGCAGGCGGCGTCGATGTGGGCGGGAACGCGACGGTTGCTGACGTTGGTGATGCCGAGCCAGGCACGGGCCCTCCGCCGCCTGGTGGATAACGAACTCCAGCGAGGGCTCGCCGCGGCCGGGCTCGGGTCCGCAGCGGACTGGTACCACGACGTGGCTGCGGCCTCGCTGGACCTGCTCCTCGACCGGGCCGGCGGTCCGGCATGGACGCGGGGTGCATGGGATGTCCTCCGCCAGCGGGTTGCCGACGACCTCCATGACACCATCGTGGGCGTCGCCGGAGCGTCACGACGGATCCTCGTCGCTGCAGCCGATCTCCGGCACCGGATGGCGATCGAGGCCAACGAACGACTCGCTCCGACGCACGCCGATGTCGAGGGTCAGCTCCAGCGCCTGGTGTTTCCCGGCTTCGCTGCCGCACTCGGGGCCGAGCGGTTCGACGACCTCGAGCGCTACCTCCGTGCCATCTTTGCCCGGCTCGACGCGGCACCTGGCAACCTTCGACGCGATCACGAGCAGATGCTCGTGGTGCTCGAACTCGAACGGGAGCACGATCGTCTTCGTGAGTTGGTGGGCGGGCGTCCCGACGTGGACGAGGTCGCCTGGCAACTGCAGGAGCTCCGCGTCGCCCTCTTCGCCCAGTCGGAGGGTGCGAGAGGGCCGATCAGCGCAAAGCGAGTGCGGTCCGCGCTGGCCCGCATCCTCGAGAGGTGAGCGAGCCGCCCAGGGCCGCTACGTTGCCCGGCATGCACATCACGGATCTCTTCACCGTCGAGGGCAAGGTCGCGATCGTCACGGGCGGCTCGCGCGGCATCGGCTTCATGATCGCGAGGGGCCTGGTCGAAAACGGCGCTCGGGTCTACATCACGGCCCGCAAGGCAGCTGCCTGCGACGAGGCTGCGGCCCGTCTGTCCGAGCACGGCGAGTGCATCAGCTTCCCGGCGGACCTGAGCACTCCTGAAGGGATCGCATCGTTCGTCGAGCGCTTCCGAGAGCGAGAGGAACGGCTCGACGTCCTCGTCAACAACGCCGGTGCGGCGTGGGGCGCGCCCATCGGCGAGTTCCCCGATGCGGGCTTCGAGA
>CAYUBX010000546.1:0-3039 GCA_964443165.1 uncultured Acidimicrobiales bacterium | reverse complement strand
GGTGGCCTGGGCCGAGGCCTGCGGCGAGACCGACCCTCGGTTCATCGACGTCGATCACCCGGACTTCCAGGCGCATCCCAACTTCACCACGCACTGCATGTCCGGCCGGATGTTGCCCGAGGACTTTCCCAAGATCGGCAACGGTTTCGGCATCGACGGGGGCAAAACGGTCGAGTGTCACGCTCCGATCCGCGCGGGTGACACCCTGCGCGGCGTGGCCACGATCGCGGACATCTTCGACAAGACGGGCCGCAGCGGGACGATGGTGTTCATCATCCAGCGCATGACTTTCAGCAACCAGGACGACGTCAAGGTCTCGACGGTCGACTGGAAGATGATCCGGCGAGCTTGAGGAGCGACATGACGACTGTTCAGGGCTTCGACGACATCGAACTCGGCGACGACCTCCCCACCGAGCACCCGGACGTGTCGATGGCACGCGTCCGCCAGTTCTGCACCGCTGCCAAGCACCACTTCGAGCGCTTCGTCGACCACGAGGCCGCCCGTGAACAGGGCTTTCCCGGCGCATTGGTCCCCGGCATCATGAGCCAGGGACTCCTCGCTGCGATGATCCACCGATGGGCGCCAGGCTGCACGATCCACAAGATCGACACCGTGTTCCGCGGGACCTTGATCGTCGATACCGAGATCACCCTGACCGGCGCGGTGACAGACACCGACGACGACGCCAGGATCGCCGAGGTGGACATCACCATCGCGACCCCCGATGGCCGCACCGGGGTGATCGGCACGGCGATCGTGGCCTTCCCAGAGGAGTGAACCGATGGACCCATCCCGGGCTGCACGCTTTCCACTGATCCCGGGAGCCGATCCGCCTCCGGTCGTCGTTGGGGCAGACGGCGTACACCTCACCTTCGCCGATGGCACGCGCATCCTCGACGCGGGCGGAGGTGCCGTGGTGACCAACATCGGTCACGGGCGCGCCGAGATCGCTGAGGTTGCTGCCGCGGCTTTGTCCACTCTGGACTACGTGGTCCCGCCGTGGGCCACGGAGGCACGTGTCGCGCTGGTCGAGGAGGTCACCGAACACTGGCTGCCGGACGGCTTCGAACGAGCGGTCTTCGTGTCGGGCGGCTCCGAGTCGATCGACGTCGCGATCCGGCTCGCTCGACAGCATCACCTTGCGTCGGGTCGCCCGGAGCGCCACAAGGTGATCGGCCGCGACGTGAGCTACCACGGCGCGACCCTCGGTGGTCTGGCGGTGGGCGGCCACGATCGGCGCAGAGCCGGCCTGGAGGTGCTGCTGCCGCCGATGCCCAAGACCTCGCACCACGACGCAGAGGAACTCGCCAAGGTCATCGAGATCGAGGGAGCCGAGACCATCAGCGCGTTCATCGGTGAGCCCGTGATCGGCGCTGCTGCGGCTGCCTTCGTCCCGCCGGACGGGTACTGGGAGAGCATCGTCGAGATCTGTCACGCCAACGACATCTTGGTGATCGCCGACGAGGTCATGACCGGCTTCGGTCGGCTCGGAACGTCGATGGGGGTCGACGCGATGGGTATCGACGCGGACATCATCGCCGGTGGCAAGGGACTCGGCGGTGGCTACGTGCCGATGGGCGGGGTGTACGCGACGGCCGAGGTCGTGAACCCGATCGGCGAGGCCGGGCTGCTGATGATGTACTACACGTTCGCCGGCCAGGACATGTGTTGCGCAGTGGCCGCAGAAGTCCTCGCGATCATGCGGCGGGAGAACCTCGTCGAACGCTCACAGAAGATGGGCGATCTCCTCGGCCAACGGCTTCGCGACGAGTTCGCAGATCACCCCAACGTGGACGATGTCCGCGGTCTCGGGATGCTCCGAGGCATCGGTCTCGTCGCAGACGCCGAGGCGCACCGCCCGTTCCCGCGAACAGCCCAGTTCACCGAGCGAGTGGTCGCGGAGATGCTCGAGCGGGGCGTCTGGGCCTATCCGAGCGGTTCAGGGGTGTTCGACGACGCGCTGCTCTTCGGACCCCCGCTCACGGTGAGCGAGGCCGACATCGACGAGATGGTGAGCGTGGCCCGTCAGGCGATCGATGCCGCAGCGGAGGCGACGGCATGACCAACCTGCATCTCAGCGCCGACGAGGTGCTGTCCACGACACGCTCTGTCCGGCGTCGTCTCGATCTCGAGCGGGAGGTCGGCGAGGACGTGCTGCGTGAGTGCCTCCAGCTGGCGCTCCAGGCGCCAACTGGATCGTTGCGCCAGGACTGGCACTTCGTGGTCAGCAACGACCGCGATCAATGCCGTGCGGTCGGGCAGATCTACAGCGAGGTCTGGCACGGGTTGGTCACCGACGCGTACATCGACTCGGCCGCGGACCGGGAGGCGGACCGCGGCGCTCGCGCCGACTGGCTCAACATGATGGGCTCGGCGAGACATCTCGCAGAGAGTTTTCCAGACGTTCCCGCGATCTTCGTGCCGTGCATCGAAGGTCGCCTCGACGGGGCCGATGCGATGACCCAGGCCCTCAAGTGGGGCTCGGTGATCCAGGGGGCCTGGAGCTTCATGCTCGCTGCCCGCGAGCGCGGCCTCGGCACCTGCTGGACCACTGTGCACCTGGCACGAGAAGCCGAGGTCGCGGAGATCCTCGGGATACCGCACGACGAGATCCAGCAGGTTGCGCTGAGCCCGGTGGCCTACACGGTCGGCACCGACTTCAAGCCGGGGCGTCGCAAGCCGTTCGACGACTTCGTTCACATCAACGGGTGGTGAGCATGCAGCTCGACCCGGCGATGATCGACCACGCGCTCACGACCACCCGGGGTGTGCGCACTCGCTTGGACCTGAATCGCGACGTCGAGGATCAGGTTCTCCTCGACTGCATCGACGTGGCCGAGCAGGCGCCCACCGGGGGCAACAACGGCAGCCGCCGCTGGCTCATCATCCGCGACCAGCCCACCAAGGATCGGATAGCGGAGCTGTACCTCCAGGCCGGCGTCAGCTGGGTCATCGAAGCCGCGGACCGGATCAAGGGCACCGATCACCCCAACGCGCGGATGATGCAGGGCGCCAAGCGGCTCGGAGAGAATCTGG
>CAYUBX010000545.1:0-3041 GCA_964443165.1 uncultured Acidimicrobiales bacterium | reverse complement strand
CGTCGATGGTCTTGTCTGCGCCGTTGTACGACTCGCGCCACACCTCGGTGTAGATCGTCTCCCGCGACACGACCTCCCCCGCGTGCGTCGCGAGGCAGGCCAGAAGGTCGAACTCCTTGCGGTTGCAGACGACCGGCTCGCCGTCGAGCTCCACCGTCCGAGCTCGCAGATCGATCGTGATGCCCCCGACAATGATCGAACCGTCGTCGGTGGAGGCCTCCACCCGGCGCAAGAGCGCGCGCACCCGTGCGCCCAGCTCGGCGCCCGAGAACGGCTTCACCACGTATTCGTCCGCGCCGGCGTCGAGCAGCCGCACGATCTCCGAGTCGTCGTCCCGGGCCGTCGCGATCATCACCGGGACGTTCGACACGGCTCGGATCATCCGCAGGAGATCCCCACCGTCGAGGTCCGGAAGCCCGAGATCGAGAACGACGATGTCCGGGCGGTGGTCGACGATGCCCTGGAGCGCGGCCATGGCGGATGACTCCGCGCGCACTGTGTGGCCTGCATTCACAAGGGCGCGCGTTGCCATCTCACGGATGTGCTGGTCGTCCTCGACCACAAAAACCGAGGCCATGGCCCACAACCGTACGGAACTGGCCGCTCCCCGCGCGCCGTTTAGAGATCATTTATCCCCCTTCACGGTTACAACACAAACGATCTGCGCCACACTTGACACCGTGGTGCGTGCCGTCGGTTTTCTCTTTCTGTGGTTGGCCGGAATCGCCGCCGCAGTCACCGTCGCATGGGCCGGAGTCAATGCCGTGGATGACGATCTCGTCGATCCCGCCCCTGCGGCAGGGGTGAACGGCAGCGGCATCGCGCCGACCCCGGGATTGGTCCTTGGCGACAGCGCCGGTGCCGGCCAGGCACTGCGGGGCGAGGCGGCCGCAGACGGCAACGCCGCGGACACCGGCACGCCGGCGGGTGCATCCGACTCGGCCGGGACGGCCTCCGGTGCGTCGGCCACACCAGAATCGGGCGCCGTCTCCCAGGACGGTGATTCCTCGGCCGGCACCAGCTCGAGCGACACCAGCGGAACGCCTCCCACCTCCGCCAGCGCACCGACCCCGACCACGGGGTCATCGACGCCATCCATCTCGCCGCCGCCGACCTCGCCCACACCTCCGACGACCAGCACGACACAGCCCTCCGCCACCACGGCTCCCACCACAACGACGCCGGTGGCTCAGACGCTCACGTTCAACCTCGACGGCGGCTCCGCGGCCATCACCTTCGCCCCGACCGGAACCAGCCTGTCGTGGGCCTCACCGAATCCTGGCTACGAGATGACGATCGACACCGACGACGGCGAGGTGACGGTGCGCTTCCAAAGCAGCGAACACGAGTCACGCGTCGACGGATGGTGGCTCGACGGGCCCAAGTTCCGCATCCGCGAGCAGCCGGGGAACGGGCCCGGCACCGACACCGGCGGGTCCACGACAACCACCACGCCCTGACGGAGCCTGGCCCCGGCGCAGAGCCGATCCTCGTGCCACGATGTCGTCCGTGCCGAGGAGGAACACATGACCAAGGTCGCTGTCACGAGCGGACTCTTCGCGGCGATGCCGGAGATGGCCGCCCGAATCCGCGCCGACTACCCCGACGCCAAGATCGTCGAGGGTCGTCCTCCGATGGCCGAGGACGACGTCATCGAGTTCGTTCGTGGGCACAACGTGGTGGTCGCCGGCATCGAGCCGTACACCGCTCGGGTCCTCGAGAACCTGCCCGACCTCGAGGTGATCGCGTGCTGCTCCGCAGGTGTCGACCACCTCGATCCAGCTCTTCTCAAAGAGCACGGCATCCGCATGGGATGGATCCCCGGCGTCAACAAGTACGCCGTGTCGGAGATGGCGATCTGCTTCATGATCGACATCCTCCGCGACATCCACCGCTCCAACGCCGGGCTCCGCGAAGGCAGGTGGGGCCGTGCACGCGGTCTGTTGCTCCGAGGGCGGACGGTGGGCATTCACGGCTGCGGCAACATCGGCAAGGAGGTCGTCAAGCTCCTCCAGCCGTTCGACTGCACGATCCTGGCGTGCGACCGGGCTGACTACTCCGACTTCTACGAGGAGTACGGCGTGCGCGCCGTGTCAGAGGAAGAGCTGTGGGCGGAGTCCGAGGTGCTGACGATCCACCTTCCGCGCAACAGCTCGACGGTCGGCATGTACTCCGCCGAGGTCCTCGATCAGCTGCGCGATGGCATGTACCTGGTGAACACCGCGCGGGGCCGCATCGTCGACGAGGAGGCGTTGGCCGAGAGGCTCGCGGACGGGCGCATCGTGGCGGCCGCCTTCGACGTGTTCGCGATCGAGCCTCCGGACAGCTTCGATCTGATGCAGCTCCCCAACTTCTTGGCCACGGCCCACATCGGGGCGGGCGCCGAGGAAGCTTGGGTGGCGATGGCGGAGGCGGGAATCCGTGGCATCACCCACAACGCCGTTCCTGAGCCGGGCGTCTATCCCTTCGACTGATCTCCTGTGACGGACTGCCGCATTCTCGTCCTCGGAGGATCGTCCGGCATCGGTCTCGCGATCGCCGAGCGACTCGCAGCAGAGCCCGCCGTCGCGTTGTCCGTGACGGTTCCCTCAGCTGACGCGGTCACCGACGTCGAGCAACTGCTGGGCCGCTGCCCAGAGGTGCACGTCGTCGATCTCCTCGACGTCGCGACATCGACGATCGACACCCTCACGAGCGCACCGGACGTGCTGATCCTCTGTGCAGGGATCGAGTACGTCGGCCCGGTGGAACACGAGCCGCCGGGAACGTGGGATCGGACGCTCGCGATCAACACCACGGGTCCGCTTCGCTTCGCCCGCAGCGCAATCCCCGGGATGATCGAACGGGGCCGCGGCTTCGTCGTGGCGCTCGGGTCCGTCGTCTCCGCCGACCCCCGGCCGTTTCTCGCTGCCTACTCAGCGTCCAAGGTCGCGCTGGAGTCGTATCTGATCTCGCTGTCGGGTGAACTGAATGCCACCGGGGTGGATGTGCGGGTCCTCCGCCTCGGCCCTGTCGCGACGGAGCTCGGCTCACACCGTCCC
>CAYUBX010000544.1:0-3050 GCA_964443165.1 uncultured Acidimicrobiales bacterium | reverse complement strand
CGAGCGCCGCGAACACTCCATCGCGGGCGGCCGCCCATTCGGCCTGGGGATCCAGCACCTCGGGTTCGGCCGCAGTGGAAGCGCCGACGCCGTCTGCAAAGCCGGCGATCATGTTGCACATGCCGATGTTGTGCGAGAGCACGTCGCGAGCCGACCATCCCTCGCAGGGAGATGGGTTGTCCCACTGGTCGTCGGCCACCCGCTGCACGACGGCGTCGAATCCGTACAGCGCCTTGGTGTAGTTGCGCAGGTTGTCGCTCACGGCGGCGACCTTAGCGGGCCATTCGACGGCGTCACCCCTATGCTGTGTGAGCCTACCGACACCTGGGGGAATGATGACCGACGCAGCTGCCCGCCTCGCCGCGCTCAAGGCGCGTCAGGGTGGCGGTACCGCCACCGCGAATGCGCCCGAGCAAGCGGACCCGACCCAGGTTCAGCCAGACAAGGTCTGGCACAAGACCGCCTGCGTGCTCTGCAGCAACAACTGCGGCATCGAGGTCCGGATCGATGGCCGGGAGATCACCCGGGTCCGCGGCGATAAGGAGCATCCCGGCTCGAAGGGCTACACCTGCGAGAAGGCGCTGCGGGTGAACTATTACCAGAACGGCCGCGACCGTCTGACCGCTCCCCAGAAGCGGATGGCGGACGGCACCTACGAGTCGATCAGCTGGGATCAGGCCATCTCGGAGGTGGCCGAGCGCCTGACGTCGATCCGAGACGCTCACGGCGGTGACAAGATCATGTATTACGGCGGCGGCGGTCAGGGCAACCACCTGCCAGGCGCCTACGCCCGCGGCGTGATGCAGACGCTGGGAATGAAGTACCGCAGCAACGCGCTCGCCCAGGAGAAGACGGGCATGTTCTGGGTGCAGGGCAGGTTCTTCGGCCGGCAGAACCTCGGTGCGATGCCGGACTTCCACCACACGGACTGCGCGGTCTTCATCGGCAAGAACCCGTGGCAGAGCCATGGCTTCCCCGAGGCTCGCAACACCCTCAACGCGATCAAGAACAGCGACGACCGCAAGATGGTGGTGATCGATCCGCGGGTGTCGGAGACCGCAGCGATCGCGGATCACCACCTCCGCTGCAAGCCCGGCACCGACGCGTGGCTCCTGGCGGCTCTCCTCGCCGTGATGGTCGAAGAGGATCTCTGCGACACCGCGTTCCTGCAGGACAAGTGCATCGGGTGGGACGAGACCCAGAACATGATCGCCGAGGTCGATATCGCGTCGTACGCCGACAAGTGCGGGGTGCCCGAAGACGAGCTCCGCGAGGCCGCCCGCACGATGGCCACCGCTCGCTCGATGGCCACCGAGGAGGACCTCGGCATCGAGATGGCGCCGCATTCCACGCTCAACAGCTGGACCCAGCGCCTGCTCTTCCTCCTCACCGGCAACTTCGGGAACGAGGGCGGCATGAACCTGCCGATTCGCCTTGCTCCGATCTGCGGCCACAGCGGAGAGGGTGAGGTCGATCCGGTGGTGGGCGCCGCGATGTTGAGCGGGCTTGTCGCCTGCGCGGCGATCCCCGACAGCATCGACACTGATCACCCCAACCGCTTCCGCGGGATGATCGTCGAGTCGTCCAACCCGGTGCACACGCTCCCCGACTCCAAGCGGTTCCGCGAGGCGTTCGAGAAGCTCGAGTGCCTGGTCGTGATCGACGTCGCCATGACCGAAACTGCTCGCCTGGCCGACTACGTCCTTCCGGCATGCAGCCAGTACGAGAAGCAGGAGGCCACGTTCTTCGCGGGCGAGGTCCCCGAGAACACCTTCCACCTGCGCCAGCCGATCTTCGAACCGTTGGGCGAGTCTCTTCCCGAGGCCGAGATCCACGCCCGGCTCGTGGAGGCCATGGGCGGTATTCCGGAGGGAACCGACGAGCTGCGAGAGGCCGCTCTCGAAAGCCGCGACAGCTTTGCCGAGGCATTCGGCCGGCTGTCAGCCGAGAACCCCGACATCGGCGCCAAGCTCCCGACGGTGCTGTATCGCAGCATTGGCGCAGCGATGGACGGCCCGGACAGTTCGGGCGCGGTGATGCTCGGCTCGGCGCTGCAGGCATCGATGCGTTTCCCCGATGCTGTGCGAGCCGCGGGCATCGAGGGCGACGGGCTCGAGCTCGCCGACAACCTCTTCGACAAGATCATGGACTCCAAATCCGGCACCGTCGTGACCCGAGTCGAGTACGAGGAGTCGTGGGATCGCATCGCGCACCCCGACGGCAAGATCCACCTCTACATCCCCGAGCTGGTCGACGAGTTCCGCGGTCTGGCTGACGAGGAGCCGCCCTCGAAG
This sequence comes from uncultured Acidimicrobiales bacterium, assembly GCA_964443165.1. Classification (GTDB taxonomy): domain Bacteria; phylum Actinomycetota; class Acidimicrobiia; order Acidimicrobiales; family Poriferisodalaceae; genus JAYPWI01. The sequence continues at coordinate 756 of CAYUBX010000544.1, read as the reverse complement.
AGCGACGACTTCCCGTTCGTGCTCTCCGCCGGCGAACGCCGTTCGTCCAACGCCAACGACGTCGTTCGCGACCCGGAGTGGCGTAAGAAGGACAAGGAAGGCTCTCTGCGCATCCATCCCGCCGACGCCACCGACATCGGTGTGGTCGATGGCGGCAAGGTGACGATCACCTCGAAGAAGGGCGAAGCCCAGGCACCGGTCGAAGTGACCGACGCCATGATGCCGGGTCACGTGTCGCTGCCCCACGGCTTCGGCATGGACTATCCCGACGAGGTGGGCGAACACAAGATCCACGGCGTCTCACTCAACGAACTCACCGACATCGAGGACCGCGACTGGCTGGCGCTCACGCCGTTCCACAAGCACGTCCGGGTGAAGCTCGAGGCCGTCCCCACCTGATCAGTCCTGCTCAGTCGACGTATGCCAGAGCGAGCTCGGTGGTGGGAAGGGGCGCGCCCGCGCGAATCGCGGCGTGCCGCGCCCTGATCTGTTCGGGAATGTGGGCGCGGACGACGTCGATCTCCTGACCCAGAACGATGTCGACCAGCTCGAGCCGGTCGGGGGTCTGCTTCCAGGCGATGGGGACATAGATGGGGAGGTCGAAGCGTCGGAGTTCGTCGAGGCCTTCGTAGATGGCCTTCTGGTACTCGAAGCGCTCTGTCCAGTCCCAATGGGCCGGCGCGAAGCCGGTGCCGGGGTCGAGCATCATCCTGCCGCGGATGCCCCAGCGATCGGCCCGCCTCAGCTGTTGGTCGA
>CAYUBX010000543.1:0-3075 GCA_964443165.1 uncultured Acidimicrobiales bacterium | reverse complement strand
GACGAATGCGAACGGCATGGCGGCGAGGGTGCGCCTCGGGATGGGCGTTCCGACCGTCGCCCGTGTGATCACCGCAGCCCAGAGCGGCGTCAGGGCGAGGATCAGAACCACGTTGGCGACCGACGTGTTGTCGATCGCGAGCACGAACAGGATCGTGCCGAGCCCCGACAGCGCACTCGAGGGAATGCCCCAGCGGCCGATCGCTCGAATCGCAGCGGGGAGTCCGCTGCGGTACCGAAGACCCAGGTAGACGGAGATGCTGATCGCTGTGAGCCCGGTTCGCCACAGCGCGGTGGTGAGCGATGGCGCGTCGATGAGGCGGATGAGCGTGGCGTCGGGGATGATCACGAGGACGCCGAGGGAGACGAGGAGCAATCCCCTCTGGTGGTCGGTCAACTCGGCTCAGTCGCCGAAGAGGCGGCGCCGGAACCGGCGCATCCCGCCCAGCCAGCGGTCGTAGTCGCTGGCCTTGCGCTGGAAGTACGTCTCCACCTCGGGGTGGGGGAGGACCAGGAAGCGTTCTTCGCGCATCGCTTCGACGCACGCGTTGGCCGCGTCCTCCGGCTCGAGCAGTCCGTCCTGCCCGGCCTGACGGGCGCCTGCGTCCTCGAATCCGCCGCGGTCGCCGAGGATGTTGGTGCGCACCGCTTGCGGACACAGAACCGACACCTTGACGCCCTGATCGCCGTAGTTGATGTACAGCCACTCCGCGAAGGCGACTGCCGCGTGCTTCGACACGGCATAGGGACCGCTGTCCATCTGGGTGAGGAGGCCGGCGGCGGACGCGGTGTTGAGGATGTATCCGCGGCCCCGCTCCGCCATCGAGGGCACCACTGCACGCGCCGCGTAGAGGTGCGACCAGACGTGCACGTCCATCATGCGGGTCCACTCCTCGTCGGGGAGCTCGAGGCCGCCGCCCAGGCCGTACCCGGCGTTGGACACGAACACGTCGACCGGACCGTGCGCGGCCTCGGTATCCGCAACGACCTGCCGAACGGCGTTCTCGTCCGCGACGTCGAAGGCTGCCGCGCTGGCGGCCTCGCCGATCTCGTCGGCCACCCGTTGGGCGTTCCGCTCGTTGACGTCGGCCACCACCACATGCTTCGCGCCCTCGGCGACGAACGCCTTGGCGATGGCTTCACCGATGCCCGATCCGGCGCCCGTGACGATGCTGACGGTCCCTGCGAGTTCCATGGCGGCGAGCGTACGCGGTTCGGGTCAAGACCGATGGCCGATGCGCCGATCTGACAGTTAGCCCGCCAGCCGCGTCGCGCGCCGACACAGGAGCCCCGATGGTCGATTTCGCCAAGAAGGTCCAGAAGAAAGGTGCCGAGCACCTGCATCCCGGCGAAGAGGTGGTTGCGGCCGTCCCGTGGCAGCGTCCGGGCAGCTTCGGAAAGCAGCTCGCGATCACGTCCGGCGGGCTCGTCGGCGCGGCGATTCACGCCGCCGCCAACCGCAACAAGAGCGACGACACCGAGAACGAGCCGGCAGCCGCCGCGGCCGACGCCTGGGACGGGAAGCAGGCGATTCTCGCCGTCACGAGTCAGCGTGTTCTGCTTTTCAGCCAGGGCGCGATGAGCGGTGCTCCCAAAGACGTCGTCGCCGAGTGGTCACACGACCAGGTGACAGCGCTTCACCTCGCGAAGCAGAAGCTGACCCATCGCGTGGAGATGACGTTCGCCGACGGCAGCACCGCCGAGGGCGAGATCGTCCGGGCCGCCAAGCCGGAGCGCTTCGCCGAAACGTTCAGGGCGACGGCCGGCGCCATCGTCACGGTCTGAGGATCACCCTCCCGAACGCCTGCCTGCTCTCGATGTAGGCGTGGGCGTCCGCCGCCTCGCTCAGCGGGAACACGCGGTCGATGATGACGGACAATTCGCCCGAACCGCATCGGGCGATCAGCGACTCGATCATCGGTCGGGTGCGCGCGGGGTTCATGGCCATCTCCGCACCGAGGAACACGCCGGTGAGGCGACCGTTCTTCTGCATGATCGGCCACACGTCCGCCGGTGAGTCCGCTCGACCGGCGCGGCCCACCCAGCTGATGCGACCGCGATAGGCGAGGGCTTCGATGCCGTCCTCGAGGGTGGCACCGCCGACCGAGTCGACGATCAGGTCGACGCCTCGACCGTCGGTGATCTCGCGTACGGCGTCGCTGACCTTGGTGGTGCGATAGTTGATCGCATGGTCCAGGCCGTAGTCGTGGAGGCGGGCGAGCCGTTCGTCGCTGGACGCCGTGGCGAGAACCGTTGCGCCGGCGGCCTTCGCGAGCTGGATCGCGGCGATCCCCACCCCGCTCGCGCCGGCTTGGATCAGAACGGTCTCGCCGCTCGCGAGGTCACCGAACTCGAAGAGGCAGTCGTCGGCGGTTCCGAACTCGATCGGGATCCCCGCAGCGTGCTCGATGTCGAGTCCGTCTGGCACGGCGTAACAGGCGCCGGCCGGCACGCTCACCATGGACGCATGGGAGCCATAGCCCATGGTGGCCACGACCTTCTGGCCCTCTTCGAACTCGCCACAGTCGGCGCCCACCGCGACCACGGTCCCCGCCGCCTGATACCCGACGATGTGCGGCGTCGATGCCATGAGCCCGCCCTGGCGGTTGAGCGTGTCGCCGCCCTGAATGCCGACTGCTTCGACGGCCACGAGCACCCCGTTGGAGCGAAGCTCGGGATCGGGAACCTCCGCGTACCGCAGCACCTCCGGCCCGCCCGTCTGGTCATACACCGCTGCCCACATGGCTGCTCCTCCCTGAGTTGAGTCACTTTGGTGTCTGACACCGAAGTGACTCAACTCGTTCATCCTTCCACCAGCCGGGGATGACTCGGCGCGTTAGGTTCAAAGGGTGGCTTCTGAGTGGTCTGACGGCTGCGCTGACTTTGCGGACGGCTGCGCCTTTGTCGACGGCGAGTATGTCCCAATCGGAGAGGCGCGCATCTCGCTTCTCGATGCCGGCTTTGCCCGGTCCGATGTCACCTACGACGTCGTCGGTGTGTGGGACGGTGCCTTCTTCCGCCTCGACGACCATCTCGACCGGTTCGAGAGGTCCTGCAAGACGCTGCACCTCGATCC
>CAYUBX010000542.1:0-3083 GCA_964443165.1 uncultured Acidimicrobiales bacterium | reverse complement strand
CCCACGGCGACTACGCGGTGTGGATGCTGGAGCTCATGCGTGATGCGGGCCACGACGTGGTCGACATCCTCGAAGAGCCGGAGGAGGAGTACGCGGAGCACTGCCGTCAGGCCGACATGCTCACGGCTCCGCTGCGTGACTGCATCTCCTATTACAACGGTCACGGTGATGCCGAGCCGGGCAGCCTCGCCTACTACGGCGGTCGGCAATGGCACGACTTCCGCAAGCACGCCCAGGAGACCCTCGAGCCCTACGCCTTCGGCTGACCGGTGATCTGCGATTCTGCCTGCTGTTTGCAGATCAGCAGGGTCCAGTAGCCTCGGCGATCCCATGCGCCGACGTTGGCTGAGTGCTTCCCTTGCCGCGGTGCTACTCGCCGCGGTGGTCCGGTTGGACGGAGGCGCCGCCAGCGTCGCGACCCCGATCCGAGTCATGCCGCTCGGCGACTCGGTCACCGAGGGCATCATCGACAGCGCCGGCGAGCCGAGCTACCGGAAGTACCTCTGGGACCAGGTCACCGGGGCCGGAACGCCGATCGACCTGGTGGGATCGCGCCACGGAGTGCGAGGCACCTCGACCGACTCGATGGCCGACCCTGACCCGGGCGGTGTCTGGGACAAGGACCACGACGGTCACTGGGGGTGGCGCGTCGATCAGATCCTCAACGGGAACGGCGCGAACGGGCTCCTCCACCACGGTGTTCTCGCCGACTGGCTGGCGGCCCACACTCCCGACGTCCTTCTCGTCCACCTGGGGACCAACGATGTCTTCCAAGGACAGTCCACGGGCTCCACGATCGCCGAGCTCACCACGGTGGTGGCAACCGCCCGAGACCAGAACCCCAACGTCACGATCTACCTGTCGACGCTCATCCCGTCGACCCGTAGCGGGGGAGCCTTCCAGCCCGGCCTCGACGCGCTGAACGCGGCGCTTCCCGGGTTCGTCGCCGCTCAGAACACCGCGCAGAGCCCGGTGAAGCTCGTGAACTCCGCCGCGGGCTACAACCCGTCGTGGAACTACGACGCGGTGCACCCCGACGTGAACGGTCAGCAGCACCTGGCGTCGCGCTTCGCTGCCGCGTTCCTCGCGGACTTCCCGCCGTCACCGCCCACCACGACGCAGCCACCACCACCCCCCAGCACCACGACCACGACGACCACACCGGTCGGGGGAGGCGGTGACCCCGATCCGTCCGACTGTGGATCCGGCTACTTCCTCGGCGAACGCGACGGCGACGTCTGGGGGTTCGGTGACGCCATTGCCGCCACGGCCGCGGCTGCGGCGACGAGTGAGCTCACGGCCGTCGCCGCCGACCCCACGTCGTGCGGGTATTGGGTTCTGCTCGAAGACGGAGTGGTGCAGAGCCTCGGCGGGGCCAGCGACCTCGGTGGTTTCGAGTCGGTCTCGCGCCGCGCAGGTGAGCGGTTCACCGCCTTGGCTGCGACGCCGAGCGGCCAGGGACTCTGGGGCTTCACGGATCACGGGCGGCTCGTGGTCCTCGGTGACGCGCAACGGCACGTCACCGGCGGCGTCAGCGACCTGCTCTCGTTCGCCCTCAATGCTCCGATCATCGCCAGCGTGGTCACTCCAGACGGTGGCGGCTACTACATGCTGGGCGCCGACGGAGGGGTGTTTGTGTTCGGCAACGCCGTCTATCAGGGCAGCCTTCCCGGCCTCGGGGTGGTGCCCAACGAGCCTGCGGTGGGACTGGTGCCCGATCCCGATGGCCTCGGCTATTGGATCGTCGCCGGCGACGGTGGCGTCTTCGGGTTCGGCGCCGAGTATCAGGGATCGCTCCCCCCGGTTCTCGGAGTGACGCCGCTCAACGAGCCCATCGTGGGAATGGTCAGCTATGGGGACGGATACCTGCAGGTCGCAGCCGACGGCGGGGTGTTCAACTTCTCGACCTCGCCGTTCCTCGGGTCGCTCGGCGCGACTCCTCCCGACACGCCCATCGTCGCGATCGCGCCGATCTAGGACAGCGTGGAGGACCGCTCCCACCCCGACGGGCTCTCACAGAGACGCCGTTCGCGATCCTCCGGCCGGCCGTCACCGCTGGTGATCTCCGTCACCGCGGTCTTTGCGCTGCTCGGTACTGCTGGCCTCCTGGTGGTCAACGCGCTGAGCGACTCGTCCGACTCCGAGGGGTCGTTCGCGCCGGTCACTCTCGCGCCCGGCGTGATCCCCGATGGACGCGAGGAAGCGCCGACGACCGCTCCGACGCAGTCCACGACGCCCTCGTCGCAGCCCCAGGTGACCACGCAACCGGTGGTGCCCACGAGCGCGCCCTTGCGCGGCGAGCTCGTCACGCAGTGGGAGATGGTCGAGCTGTGGTTCGAGGCGTCTGTCGATCACGAGTGGTTCGCCTATCCGCTCTCTGTCACATTCCAGCACCCGGCCACGTCGATGGAGCTCGACGTCACTGGATTCTGGGACGGCGATCGTGTTTGGCGAGTGCGATTCGCGCCGACACTGCCCGGCCAGTGGACATGGACCAGCAACTCGCCAGATGCCGGCCTCAGCGGACACAGCGGACACCTGGCCGTGGTGGCACCGACGGCCGACCAGCTGGCATCCAACGACAACTATCGAGGTCATCTCCGGACCAGCGCCGATGGAGCCCGACTCGAACGCGCCAATGGTGAGCCGTTCTTCTGGCTCGGAGACACGGCCTGGTGGTTCAACAGCGCTCGGTGCCCGGTCGTCGGCACCAACGCGACCGCCGGATTCAGCTGTGCCGACTACTTCGACGATCGTGTGTCCAAGGGCTTCACCGTTCTCGGCTTGGAGATGTTCGACATCAACAACGCCAACGAAGGCGGCTTCCCGTTTCCCTGCAACGCAGGTTTCGGTCGCGGCAACGGAAACTACACCTGCCTCAACGTCGAGCACTTTCGTCAACTCGATCGCCGCATGGAGCTGATCTGGGAACGAGGGCTGGTCTCGTACGCCAACGTCAGCTGGTTGGTCGGCCAGTTCCCCAACGACGGCACGAGTCCCGGGCGGGCGATGCTGCTCGGCCGCTACATCATGGCTAGATACGGCTGGCTTCCCCAGGTGTTCTCGCTCACCGGCGAGTACCA
>CAYUBX010000541.1:0-3084 GCA_964443165.1 uncultured Acidimicrobiales bacterium | reverse complement strand
GCCACCCGCCGAGACATTGGAGACCAAGGCTCGAACCGTGGCCCGCAGATCGACTCCGTTGTGCTCCCAGAACTTGTCGTCCTCGACCGCAAGGATCGTGGCTACGACATCGACAGGGATGCGGTCGAGGGTGATCAGCTCGCGGTCGATGTCGTAGCGGAGGATGCCGATCTGGTTGCCGAGCGAGTCGTAGACCTCGGTGCGCTGGGCACCGGGTGAGAGGTCGAGCTCCACGATCTGACGTTCTCGATCGACCGCGGTGAGGGCACGCTCGGTGTGCGGGGCGATGGCCATGCCGACTCCGGCAAAGAGCATCGCGCACGCCACGACCATCGCGACGAGAACGGGAAGGCGGACGAACCGCCGCAAGATCCGCACAGCAGCCTTCAACGGTACTGGAGCCCCTGTCGCGAGCGACATCAGGGCGGAGGCGCTCCTGTTGCCACTCGCGGCGACTGGTACGCCACCATGGGTGCGTGGCCGAGCCCTCGAACACAGCGCACATCGACGCGTCCTGCGTCTGGATCGTCGACGGCGGGCCGCAGGTGCCGGAGGTACCCACCGGGGCGCCGACGCCGACGTGTGTGATCGCGGTCGACAGCGGGGCGAGCCATGCACTGCGCCTCGGCCTGAGCATCGACGTGCTAGTGGGCGACATGGACTCGATCGATGGCGCCACTCGAGCTCGCTTGGCCAACCAGGGCGTTGCGGAGGAGGAGCACTCTCCCGAGAAGGACCGAAGCGATCTGGATCTCGCGATCGACCTCGCTGTGGGGCTCGGCGCCAGCCGGATCGAGCTGATCTCCGGCGGCGGCGGTCGCCTCGATCACGAGCTCGTCGCGACCCTCCTGCTCGGTCGGCCCGAGGTCGCGGCGCTCCCCCTCACCGCTCACTCTCGCGGCTCCCGTATCACGGCCGTCGCGGCGGGCACCGCCGTTCACCTGCAGGCCGCCGCTGGTGACACGGTGACTCTTCTCGCCGTCGGCGGCGCCGCCCGCGTGACCACGTCGGAGCTCCGATGGGACCTCGACGACTCCACGGTGCTGCACCCGGGGAGCTCGCTCGGGTTGAGCAACGTCGCTCTCGCCGACACACCGCATCTCTGCGTGTCGCAGGGCGTGGTCCTGGCGGTGGTGGTGCCGGAGTGATCCGCCGCTCGGCCGTGGTCCTCGTGAGCTGCCTGGTTCTCGCCGTGTCCTGCGGCTCGTCGGACGATCAACAGCCCGCCATCCGCGTCCTGACGCACGACGACTTCACGTTGCCGGAGGACGCTCTCGCCGACTTCACAGAGCGCACCGGCATCGAGGTCGTCGTGTTTCGAGAGGCCGACTCCACTGCGGTCGCCGATCTGCTCGAACGCAGCCGGACCACGCCAGTCGCCGACGTCGTGGTCGGCATCGACACCCTCGAGTTGACCCGCGTGATCGACAGCCGGCTCGTCGAGCCGTATCGGCCGATCGGCCGGGAGAAAATCGATGCCGACCTCCTCATCGAGAACGACTGGATGATTCCTGTCAGCTATCTCGACGCCTGCGTGAACCGATCGATCTCGTTCTACGTGCCGCCCGAGCGCGAGGTGGACGAGTTCCCGGACCCCGAGGCCCTTCCACCGCCCATCCCGACCAGCATCGACGCGTTCGTCGATCCCGTGCACTCGGGCCACGTGGTGATCCCCGACGCCCGAACGAGCCGGATGGGCCTCTACCTGCTCGTCGCGCTGGCTCGGCTGTACCCCGAGGGAACGAGCGATCCGGAAGCGACGGCGTGGCCGCAGTTCTTGGATCTGATGCTGCGACAAGGGGCTCTGCTCACGTCTTCGTGGGAAGAGGCCTACTTCTCCCATTTCCTCTCGGGCACCTCCACGGAGAGCGACCCCGAGATCAGCTCCACCGAACGCCCGATCACCTGGGGGTCCGCCGGGATGCCCGCCGTGACCGTCCGCTTCCAGCCCGAACTTCCCGAGACGGTCGACATCGAGGTAATACGCAGCGGGTGCGTTCGGATCGTCAACTACGCAGGGATGGTGGCCGGAACCCCCAACCGGCTCGATGCCGCTCGCTTCATCGACACGATGGTCGAGCCGCTGTTCCAGTTCGGCGTGCCCGACCGTTTCGGCAGCCGCCCGACGCGCAGCGACATCATCCGAACGGACGCGTGGCGTGAGTTCGGCGTCGAGGTGGACGCTGCGACCATCGACTCGGCCACGGTGGGAGAACGGTGGCCGGTCTGGCAGCTGACCTGGAACCAGATCGTCACCGAGTTCGAGACCGGCGAGGAACCCATCGAACCCGTCGTCACCGTGACTCTCCCCGACAGCTGAATCGGGAAGTGACCCGGGGCTGGCTGACGGTGACGCCCGGCCCGCGCTGCCACGCCATGGCCGTCCGCGGTAAGTGGGAGTGATCACTAGTCTGAGTTCACTCATCCGCCAGAGGAGGTAGCAGTGAAGGCTGCAGTGCTCAACGAAATCCCGGGGAACCTCGAGATCACCGACGTCACCGTCGACAGCCCCGGCCCACGCGAGGTCTTGATCAAGACCGCCGCCGCCGGCCTCTGCCACAGCGACCTGCACTTCATGGAGGGCAAGTACCCCTACCTCACCCCGGCGGTGCTCGGCCACGAGTCCGCCGGCGTAGTGGAGGCCGTGGGGCGCGACGTGTCGTATGTGAAGCCCGGCGATCACGTGATCACCTGCCTCTCCGTGTTCTGCGGGCACTGCTCGTACTGCATCGAGGGACGTCCCTCGATTTGCTCCAACAAGGACGTGGAGTGCAACCGCAGTCCCGATGAGACCCCGCGCCTCACGATCGACGGAGCCCCCGCCTTCCAATTCCTCCACCTGTCTTCATTCGCCGAGCAGATGCTCGTTCACGAGCACGCGATCGTGAAGATCCGCGAGGACATGCCCCTCGACCGCGCCGCCCTCATCGGCTGCGGCGTCATGACGGGTGTCGGTGCCGTGTTCCGCACTGCGAACGTGCAGCCGGGCGAGACCGTCGCCGTCGTCGGCGCCGGCGGCATCGGCCTCGCCGCGATCCAGGGCGCTCGCATCGCGGGTGCCGGGCGCATCGTAGCGGTCGACAT
>CAYUBX010000540.1:0-3092 GCA_964443165.1 uncultured Acidimicrobiales bacterium | reverse complement strand
CGCCGCTCGCCCCTCGCGCGAGGGGGGGGTCTGCCCGCGAACGCGGGCCGGGTCGTACACGTCGATGTCTGCGGGCGCCACGTTGAAGTCACCGGCCAGTACGGTCGGCCGCCCCGATTCGACCAGGCCGAGCAGCCGCTCCAGGAAGATCAGCTTGTAGAGGTACTGCGGGTCGTTGAGCTCGCGTCCGTTGGGGACGTAGACGGAGTGCACCCGCACCCCCGCACACGTCGCGCTGATGAGTCGCGGAGCGGCAGGCGCGTCACCTCGCTGCGGAAACCCCCTGACCACGTCGTCGAGCCCGACGCGCGATGCGACGGCCACCCCGTTCCATTGGTCCTCACCCCAGTGAGAGACCTCGTAGCCGAGTGCGGCGAGCGTGGAGGTGGGGAAGTCCTCGTCGGTGCACTTGGTCTCCTGGAGCAGGATCACATCGGGACGACGGTGCTCGACCCACGCGTCGACGCGCCCGACTCGCGCCCGAATCGAGTTCACGTTCCACGTCGTCACACGCACCCCACGATCGTGCCCCAGATGGCCGGCGGGCGCCTACAGGCGCAGTGCTACCGTTCGCGGCCGTGAGCGACAGAGGGGTCGTGGAGGCTGTCGAGGCCCTGCACGCGTCGGAGCATCGGATCGTGCTCGCCGTGACGGGCGGCGGCGTGGCCGCCGTCACGGATCTTCTCGGCGTCGCTGGCGCCTCGCGGACCGTGCTCGAAGTCTCCGTGCCGTACGCCGAAGCCGCTCTGTCCGAATTGGTCGGTGGTGTGCCGGCGCAGGCCGTTTCCGTCGACACCGCTCGCGCCATGGCGACCGCGTGCCTGGAGCGCGCCCGCGATCTCGTTCGGCGGGAGGGCATCGACGTTCCCGTCGCCGGCGTGGCGTGCACCGCAGCGATCGCGAGCGACCGACCCAAGCGCGGCGACCACCGTGCCCACATTGCCGTCGCGTCGGTGGCGGGCGTCGCCACGTACTCGCTCACTCTCGACAAGGGCGCCAGGGATCGTGCCGGCGAAGACCGTGTTGTCGCCGACGTCATCCTCCGCGCGGTTGCGACGTGGGCGGGTGTCGAGGCGCCACTCCCGGTGTGAAACCGGGGTTCCGGGCTGAACGGCCGTTCGACTAGAACCGTGCCTTATGGCGAAGCGTGAGCACATCCCGCAGTCCGCTGACGAACTCACGGTCGAGTGGTTCCAGGAGGTGGTCGGCGCCCCGGCCGACGGGACCATCACCGGTGTGTCGAAAGAGATCATCGGCGAGGGCATCGGCTTCGTCGGTGAGATCCACCGCTGCTCGCTGGAGTGGGAGAGTCAGCCGGACGGCGCTCCCTCGTCGGTGATCGCCAAGCTCCCGTCGGGGATCGACAAGAATCGTTCGCTCGGCGAGGCGCTCCAGGCGTACGAACGCGAGATCGTCGTCTACAGCCAGCTGAGAGATCGGCTCGGCACTCCGATGCCGGAGCACGTGTACAGCCACTTGGACCCCAACCCGGCGAAGTGGCTCGAACGGGTCATCGTCTTCCTCTTCGAGAAGCTCCCGGTCGGTGGGGTGGGGTGGCTTGTCGATCGGCTGATCGGGTTGAGCGCCAAGAGCAAGCGTCGCTACCTGCTCGTGATGGAGGACATCGCAGACGCCCGACCTCCCAGCCAGGTCGAGGGTGGCTCGGTCGACGACGCGTTGGCGGCTCTCCCCGTGCTCGCTCGGTTTCATGCAACCAACTGGATGAGCCGAGAGATCGCGGACGCGTACCCGATCATCTGGCCGCTCGACCGAACCCCGAAGGTCCAGCAGGCGATCTACCGCAGCAATCGCGAAGAGTTCGAGAACCAGTGGGGGGAGATCCTCGGGCCGACCCGTATGGCTCGCATGGACGAGATCCAGGAGAACCTGCCCGAACTGCTCGATCGGTTGGCCTCTGGACCCTGGACCCTCATCCACGGCGACTACCGCCTGGACAACCTGATGTTCCGGCCCGATGGGGACATCGTCGTTCTCGACTGGCAGCTGCTGTCGCGTGGCCGGGCGGGGTGGGACGTCGCGTACTTCATCACGACCGCCCTCGAGCCCACGCACCGCAGCGAAGAGGAGCTGATGCTCCGTACGTACCACGACGCGCTCGTCGAGGCCGGAATCACCGACTACTCCTACGAGATGCTGGTCGAAGACTGTGAGCTCACCAAGGAGGTCCTGGTCCACCGGGTCGGCGGTGCGGAGGACTTCCTCGACACCGAGCTCAAAGATCAGGACGAGGACCTGCTTCGCATCATGGTGGAGCGCGCGGTGGGTTGGATCGACGAGTAGGGACTCTCTAGCTGAACAGCCCGTCGCCGATTCCCTCGGCGACCTCGTCGAAGTCGAGCCCGGCGAGTTCGGTCCACACCTCGAAGTTGTGCTCGCCGAGGTAGGCGGGGGAGAACAGGCGAGGGATCAACCGCTCGCCGTCCCACATCGCGGGGAAGGTGTCGGTTCGACGCGGCCCGAACACGTCGTGGTCGACGTCGATCCAGAAGCCTCTCTCGGAGAGCTGCGGGTCGTCCTCCGCGAGGTCTCCAGCGTGCTGGGCCACGCCAGCGGGGACCCCGGAGGCCTGCAGCGTCTCCATGGCGTCGGCGGCCGTTCGACCGCCACTCCATTCGCCCACCGCCTGATCGATGCGATCGCGTGCGAGTCGCCGCCCCTCGACGGTGGCGAACGCTGGATCGGCGAGCGCCGGGTCGGCGACGGTGTCGACGAGCCGAGTCCACTGCGCGTCGCCGCACGCAGTGATCGCGACGAATCCATCCCTGCACCGGTACACCTCGTTGGGAACGTGGTCCGCCATGCCGTCACGGTTGCCCTGAGGGCCCGCGGCGAAACCGTTGGACATCTGGTCGAGCAGGGCCGGCCCGATGCAGTACGTCCCGACCTCGAGCTGGGCCATGTCGATCTTCTGACCGAGACCCGTTCGCCCACGCTCGTGCAGCGCCGCCAACAGTGACGTGGCTGCGCCGAAGCCCGCGAGGTGGTCGTTGAGGGAGAAGCCAGGTCCGACGTCGCCGCGGTCCGCGAAGTTGGTGAGGTGAGTGATCCCGCACACCGCGTGAACGGTCGGG
>CAYUBX010000539.1:0-3098 GCA_964443165.1 uncultured Acidimicrobiales bacterium | reverse complement strand
CTGTGCCCACGATGATCGTGGCCGAGGGCGGTCTGCCGAGTGTGTGGCTCATCGCTCTGACCGTGATCGGCGGCACGCTCGCGGCCGGTGGGGCCAACACCTTCAACATGTACATCGATCGCGACATCGATCGCCTGATGGATCGAACGAAGGGGCGTCCGCTCGTCACGGGAGCGGTGTCCCCGCGTGCGGCGCGCATCTTCGGCTTCGTGCTCGAGGCAGCTGCGTTCGCCCTTCTGTGGGCCGGCGTCAACCTGCTCTCGGCGGTTCTGGCCGTCAGCGCCTGCCTCTTCTACGTCTTCGTGTACTCGCTCTGGCTCAAGCGGACGTCCAAGCAGAACATCGTCATCGGCGGAGCTGCCGGTGCTGTGCCGGCTCTGGTGGGGTGGGCCGCGGTCACCGACTCGCTCGCATTGGCGCCGTGGCTGCTGTTCGGCGTTATCTTCTTCTGGACGCCGCCTCACTTCTGGGCGCTCGCCATCAAGTACGCCGACGACTACAAGGCCGCCGACGTTCCGATGATGCCGACGGTGTCGAGTACCAAGAGCACAGCGCTGCAGATGATCTGGTACACGGTCGTGGTCATCGGCCTCAGCCTGTGGTTCCACGCCGAGGCAGGGACGGGACTGATCTACCTCGTCTCGGCGCTCGCCGCCGGTGGGTTGTTCCTGTGGCACACGGTCAAGCTCTTGCGCTCCCCGGACACCCGCCAGGCGATGCGGGTCTTCGGCTACTCGATCACCTATTTGGGTGGCCTTTTCGTCGCTATGGCAGTGGACGTGTTGGTGCGGGAAGGACTCTGATCGATGAGGTGCGCAGAGGACTCGTGGGAATACCCCGCGTTCAGTTACATGCCTGGCAACCTGATGAGTAAAGTCCCCACCCGACGCCTGTCGGGGCTGGCGGCGCGCGGCTGTCACCCGCGCCCCCTCACGCCCCCGACAATCGACCGCCTCCGGCACGAACAGCACCGAGCATGAGCGAATCCAACACCGACGCCAGCCAGGACTCCTCCGCACCCGCCGAGGATCCCACTCCCTTTGGTTGGCTCAACACAGCGGACCACAAGCGAGTGGGTCGCCTCTTCATCGTGTCGTCCGTGATGTTCATGGTGCTCGGCGTGGTCCTCGACATGTTGGTGCGCATCGACCTCACCGATGCCAGCGACTTCGTCGCCCTCGACGCGAGCTCGTTCGCCCAGGTCTTCGTGATGTCGCGCGAAGTCCTCGTGCTGATGTTCGTGATCCCGGTGTTCCTCGGGCTCGCGATGTATGTGGTGCCGCTTCAGATCGGCGCCGCCAACCTCGCCTTCCCACGTGCCGCGACCGCGTCGTTCTGGGGCTGGATCGTCTCGAGCGCCGTGCTCATCGGCTCCTACCTCGGGAACGGCGGTCCGTACGGCGGCTGGACCGACGGCGTCGACCTCCACATGCTCGCCCTCGGCGGGCTGGTGCTGTCGCTCTTGATCGGTGCGATGGTGGTGGCGACCACCGTTCTCACGATGCGGTCTCCCGGCCTGTATCTCGACAGCACGCCGCCGTTCTCCTGGTCGGCGCTGGTCACCGCGTCGATGCTCCTCGTGAGTCTGCCGGTGCTGCTGGGCCAGTTGGCGATCATCTACATCGACCACCGCTACGGCCGCCTCTTCCTCGGCGGCAACTTCGGCGTGTGGGAGCGGATCGACTGGATCCATCGCACGCCGCAGCTGTTCATCTACTCGGTGCCGGTGCTGGGCGTCGTCGCCGAGGTGGTGCTGTCTGCGTCTCGGCGGCGGGTGTTCGAGCCGCTGGCCGTGTACTTCACCATGGGCCTCGTCGGGCTCTTCGGCTTCGGCGCCTGGGCCAACTTCTCGGTCACGGGTGAGGGTCGCGACCTGATCGACGGCGTCGAAGGCGTGATCCTGGTGGGCCTGTATGGCGGGGCGCTCATCGGCACCACCGCTCTGCTGGGCGTGCTGGGCTTCACCCTCTTCCAGGGCCGCAAGGGTCTCGAGTTCAACACGCCGCTGTTCGCCTCACTCCTCGCGGGCAACTTCATCTTGATGGCCGCGGCCCTCGGCCTGGTCGGCTCTGGTTCCGACTGGCTGGAGATCGCTGGTCGCGGCAACGACGGCAACCCGTACCTGCAGCAGACGACCTACG
Organism: uncultured Acidimicrobiales bacterium; assembly: GCA_964443165.1. Classification (GTDB taxonomy): domain Bacteria; phylum Actinomycetota; class Acidimicrobiia; order Acidimicrobiales; family Poriferisodalaceae; genus JAYPWI01. Next base: position 957 of record CAYUBX010000539.1, on the reverse strand, counting down.
TGACGGGCCTCCAGTCGCTCTTGATCTACGGCGCTGTGCTCATGGGCGTGGTGGCTGCTCTGCACTGGTGGGGACCCAAGATCTGGGGTCGGCGCCTCAACGAGGCCATCGGCCTCCTGACGGTCGCCGTCGTCGCCGTCGGCGCTCTGCTCGCCACCATCGGCCCGGTGCTGGCCGGGGTCCTCTCCGAACAGCCTGACTTCGTCTACCCCGATCCCAACCTCACGACCATCTACGACGCCTTCCTCGACGACAGCGGTGCGGAGGGCTTCAGCGCGATGGGCCTGTTCGGCGTCATCGTCGCCGGTGTCGGGGCGGTACTCCTGCTCTTGAATCTCGCTCTCTCGGTCCTGCTGAAGAAGGGCAAGGATTCCGACGCAGATCCCTGGTCTGCGCAGACACCCGAGTGGTTGCTCGAGTCGCCGCCACCGCTGGGTGAAGGCGAGATGGCCGACATCACCTCGGGCACCCCGCTTCTCGACGCCGCCGAGGCCGACGCAGACGCTGAGGAGGTCACCGTCTGATGACCGACACCACGCCGGCTCTCCAGGCTGGCCCCGCCCCCCGTCCACGCAGCCAGTTCGTCGCCACGGGCTTCGCCGTCGCTGCGGGGTCGATGATGATCGCCGGTGCGCTCGGCCTCTACATGGCACGCCGCCATGCCTCGGGGCCGCACCCCGGGCACGACTGGCTCGAGGGACACATCGTTCCCAACCCGCAGTTCGACTATGCGCTCCTCACGCTGGGGGCCTCGCTGATCACCGCCCACTGGGCGCTGTGGGCCAGCCGCCGTGGGGAGACGGGTCACACCTGGACCGCGATCGCCACGACCCTCGTGTTGGGTCTGGGCTTCGTCAACATGGTGATGTACAGCCTCAACCGCATGGAGCTGGAGATCGGCTCCGGCGAATACGCCAACTTGGCGTTCGCCACCACGGGCCTCGCGCTCGCCCTGGT
>CAYUBX010000538.1:0-3122 GCA_964443165.1 uncultured Acidimicrobiales bacterium | reverse complement strand
CGACGCCATGGCCAAAGCGCTCCATCGATGCGGGTCGCTCGGCGTCGACGTCGCCATCGTCAGCTATGGCGAGCCCGACCATCGCCTCGCACGGTTACTGACGTGATGGCGAGGCGACGGTAGCGAGGAGGGTTGTCGGCTCGAGCATGGCCCGCAATCCGATGACCGCCAGCTTCCCGACCACCGCTCCATCTCTATCGACGGGCTCGATCGACCAGCGCCGGCCGACCCGTTGGATCAGGTGCGCACTGGGCGGTCCGCCATCGGAACGCAGAGCCAGCACGCCCTTCACCCGCACCACCTCATCGGGCCAGCGGTCGAGGGCATCCTCGACCGCCGAACGATCCAGCGGCTCTCGAATCTCCAGGATCGCTGCCTCGAACATGGTGCCGGCGTCGGGGAGCGCACCCTCGGCGTCTCTCATCACCTCGGCGCCAGTTCCGCCGATGTCGAGGATCACCGCTGGATCGAGGTCACCATGTTCGGAGGCGAGCACCGGTACGTCGGCCTGAGCGCGAACCCACGAGGTCACCTCGCTGAGTCGCTCGGCGGCGAGCAGGTCGGCCTTGGTGAGCACGATGAGGTCGGCGTGCCGCAGCTGCCGGGTGACGAGCTCACCCACGAACTGGTCGTCGGCCCGGCTGCGAATCGTCTCGGCGTCGGCCAAGACCACCACCGCATCGAGACGACATCCGGGCCACCCCTGGCCGTACGCGGCGACCTTCACCGGGTCGGCCACCCCACTGGCCTCGATCACGATCTGCTCGGGCGGTGGATCGAGGGCCAATACACGGTCGAGGCCGTCTCCCAGGGCGTCTGCGATCGAGCAGCAGACGCAACCGTTCTCGAGGCTGATGGTTTCGCCGTCGTGGGAGCTGATGAGATCGACGTCGATGTTCACCGCGCCGAAGTCGTTGACCAGCACCGCCAGCCGACGTCCGTGGCCGCCGCCCAGCAGGCGATTCACCAGGGTGGTCTTGCCTGCACCCAAGTAGCCGCCGATGATCGTGACCGGTACCCGCACCTCGGTTCCCGCCACGCCGTTCAAATCGCGAACTTCTCGCCCTCGAACACCGTGCCCCAGATCGGGATGTCGCGAAGCCCCTCGACGCCCACGTCGTACGGATCGGCCTCGAGGACGGTGAAGTCGGCCTTCTTGCCCCACCGCAGTGAGCCGATCTCGTCCTCGAGACCCAGCACGTAGGCGGCGTTGGTGGTGATGGCCTTGACGGCGGCGTCGAGCGAGGCCCGCTCGTTGGGACACATGACCTCGCCGGACTCGTTGATGCGGTTGGCGGCGATCCATGCGTTGTTCAGCGGCTTGGCCGGCGCCATCGTGAAGTCCGAGTGCACCGCAAATCGCACGCCCGCACGCTCGAGCGATCCGAGTCGCGACATCTGCGAGGCCCGCTCGTACCCCACGGTGTTGTCGGCGAACGCCCTCGACAGCTCGTACACGTAGTAGGCGTTCACGGACGCGATGGCGCCGACCTCGGCCATACGGGCCACCTGTTGGGCACTCGAGATCCCGAAGTGTTCGAACGTGAAACGGTGGTTGAAGCGGGGCCGTTCCCATTGCAGCTTCTCGAGGGTGGACAGGGTGAGCTCCACGCCCAGATCACCACTGCAGTGAACATGGATCTTCAGCCCGGCATTCCAGTACGCCCTGGCGAGCTGCTCGAACCGCTCCGGCGGCGTCATCCACTCACCGTGGCGCCCGTCGAGGTGGCCGGGTGGCTTCAACATGAGCAGCTCGGCGAAGAACCCTCCGTCCGCGAACATCTTGACGTGGTCGCTGAACCGCAACCGATGTGTGTTGCGGGCCGGTAGGGACAGCACCCGTTCGACCTCGTCCTGATCGGTGGCCTCGCTTCCGTCCGGACCCATGGAGAACGGGGTGAGCTGTATGCGGAACGGTGTGTCCGGCCGTTCCATGACGGCCACGAGGTGATCCCATTCCTCGTCGAAGCCGTACATGCCGAGTGCGGCGTCGCCGATCGTGGTCTGTCCACCGTGGTGGATCACCTGGCGCATGCGTTCGAGCCCCGCCCGGAAGCGTTCGGTGCCCAGCAGAAAGCTGTGAATGTGGCGGTACGCGACCGACAGACCGGTCTCGAAGAACGCACCCCGGTCGACGTCGATCTGCGGGTGTCGCTGCGCCGCGTCGAGGTCGAGGTTCATCCACCGGTAGCAGGCGTCGTTCACGATCAGTGAGTGGTAGCCGCGGTGCCACACGATCATCGGCCGGGTGGCCGAGATCTCGTTGAGCGCCTCACGGTCGACATGGCCGTGCCAGATGGGGTGATGGCCCCAGGCGAGCAACGGCTCGTCTGGCTCGAGCTCGCGGTCGAGCTCGATGAGCCGGTCGAGGAACTCCACGCGCCCACCCACAGCACCGATGTCGCTCCAGGGCAGATCCCACTCCACGGCGGTCGTGAAGTGCATCGGCAGCAGGATCGCCGCCATCGACGGGTGCAGATGCGGATCGATCAAGCCGGGCATGATGACGTGATCACGAAACGTGTCGTCGATCTCGTGGTCATACGCATCGAGCCACGGCTGCATCGACGCGAGGCTGCCGACCTCCACAATTCGGTCACCGCGTACCGCCACCGCTTCGGCGGTGGGCATCGATGGCTCCATCGTGCGGACCTTGCGTGCGGTGAACACGGTGATGTCGGTCATGGGATTCAACGTAGCTGGGTGCATACGAGACCGACGGACCCGACATGATCACCCAGCAGTCCGATGTTCCATATGGCGGTTCGGCGATGCAGGCCGTGCAGGAGTTGATCCGCTAGGTCCGCGACTTCCTGCGGGCTGCGACCGGCAACTCGGCGACGCGCATCGCGGCGGTGAACGGCTGACAGAGTCCGAGGTCACCCTCCGGCTTCTCGGATGAGGCCTGACAGCAACGCCGGTCGCAATGGCTTGGTGTTGACGTTGACCCCGAGGTCGCCGAGGGCGTCGCCGATCGCGTTCACCACGGCAGGTACCGCTCCGATCAGACCGCCCTCGCCGACGCCTTTGAACCCGCCGACGGTGTCGATTGAGGGAGACTCGATGTGCGCGATCTTGAAGTTCGGCAGGTCGACGGCACCTGGCACGAGGTAGTCGGCCAG
>CAYUBX010000537.1:0-3125 GCA_964443165.1 uncultured Acidimicrobiales bacterium | reverse complement strand
GGAGGCAGGGGCGGCGCCGGCAGGTCCTCGAGAGCGGTCAGGTCGATGCCGTCGAAGGGCTCGGGTTCCGCTGTGGGAACGCCGAGACGTGAGCGCAGTACGTCTCCGAACATCTCGTCCGATCCATGGTCTGCGGCCTCGAGGACTCGATCGACCGCCTCGCGGGCCGCGTCCTGCGGGGTCAGGTCTTCGAGCTGATCCCGAGCCGGCTTCTCGACCTCGACCTGATAGGTCTCCTTCCCGAAGAAGCCGGCGATGCCGCCGCGCGACACCTTGTCGACGGCCAAGATGCGGCAGTCGGTGCCCATCTGGGCCGCGACGGCCTCGAGTGCAGCTTCGACCGTCGGTGCTTCGACGACGATGGACTCCCTCGCCTCCGCGCCGGCCTGCTGGTCGGCTGCGGGGGTGAACTGTCTGGTCGATGGGTTCATCAGGCGCTCCCCTCAGGGATCGATGGTGCGGGTGACTGCGCGGCTGGACCGAGCGCCGCCTGGGCAGCGAGATCGAGCGCTGGTTGCGGAGTGGCGATGACGGCGACCCCGACGAGGTCGGTGCCGTCGCCGACTTCCCCATACGCGAGAACGGCGATGTCGAGCCCCTGGCTCAACAGGAACTTGCGGAGCGGGCGGCGAATGCCGCTTCCACAGATGACGGCCGGCGTGATGGCCGGGTCGACGGGCTGTGCGTGCTCAGCGATCGACGACACCAGGGCGCTGGCGGTCGGCGGGTCGAGAACGAGGAGCTGATCGCCGTCGAGATCCCGCAGCGCCTCGTGGAGCTGGACCTCGAGGGCCGGTTCGAGAGTGACCGCGCCGAGCCGGTTGCCGCTGGCGAGTGCACTGACGATCGCTGGCCCGAGGGCGGCGCGTGCCCGCGCCACCTGTTCGTCGCGGCTCTCGCCAGCGTGGGCCGACAGCGACTCGACGATTGTGCCGAGTTGCCGGACGCTGACCCCTTCGTCGAGGAGTGCGCGCAGAATCGCGTGGAGCACGCCGATCGGGACGACGTCGTCGTCGACCTCCTTGGCGAGGAGCGGATGGTCGTAGCGCAGGCCGTCTACCAGGAGATGAACGTCCTGGCGCTGAAGGAGCCGAGCGGCCTGGTTGCGGACCACATCCGCGAGGTGGGTGACGATCACGGACGAGCGGGCGACCACCGTGGCACCCGACGTTGCGGCTTGTTCTTTGGCGTGGTCTGGCAGCCAGTAGGCCGTGAGGCCGAAGACCGGCTCGGTCGTCTCGCGCCCGCCGAGGACGCGGAGTTCGCTTCCGTCTCCCGCGGGGAGCGCCATCACCTCGCCGCGAGGGGCCTCGGACCGTGCGATGCGCACGCCGTCGAGATGGACCGCGTACCCACCGGTCGGCAGGCTCACGTCGTCGCGCGTGCGGACGAGCGGCATGACGAAGCCGAGTTCCTGGGCGATCTGGCGACGGAGTGCCTTCACCCGGTTGAGCAGGTCACCGCCGCGGTCCTCGTCGATGAGGTCGAGGGTGTCGTACGCGAGATGCAGTTCGAGCGGCTCGACTCGCATCGCGCCGATGATCGCTTCGGGGTCGTCGGGATCGAGTTCGATGACCGGAGTCTCTTCCTCCTCACCGGTGTCGTCTTCGGGGATTGCGACCCGGGTCGAGAGCACGTAGAGAGTGGCGGCGACAACGAAGAACGGGATCTTCGGCAGACCCGGGAGCAGGCCCAGCGCAACGATGACGAAGCTCGCGAGGCGCAGCGCGCGGCGAGCCTGGAAGAGCTGCTGACCCACCTCTGCGCCGAGGTCGCGATCCGTGCCGACCCGCGTGATGAGCAGGCCGGCGCCGATCGACGTCAAGAGGGCCGGGATCTGGCTGACGAGGCCGTCACCGACCGTCAGCAGGGTGTATGTGGCGACCGCATCGTTGAAGGACAGACCGGCGCCCAGCCCAACGGCGAAGCCACCGAAGAGGTTGATCAACACGATGATCACGCCGGCGAGAACATCGCCCTTCACGAACTTCGATGCACCGTCCATTGCGCCGTAGAACTCTGCTTCGGTGGCGATGCGCTCCCGCTTCTCCCGGGCTTCCGCCTCGTCGATCAGACCGGCGCTGAGGTCGGCGTCAATCGCCATCTGCTTGCCGGGCATCGCGTCGAGGGTGAAGCGGGCAGCCACCTCGGCGACGCGACCCGCACCGTTGGTGACGACGGCGAACTGGATAACGATGAGGATGAGGAAGACGACCAAGCCGACGATCACGCTGCCACCGACGACGAAGCCCCCGAACGTCTCGATGACCTTGCCGGCGTAGCCGTCGAGAAGGATCAGCCTGGTCGAGCTCACGTTGAGAGCCAGGCGGGCCAGTGTCATCACGAGCAACAACGCCGGGAAGACGGAGAGGTCGAGGCTGTCGCGCAGGGTCACGACGGAGAGGAGCACCAACACCGCGAACGCGATGTTGAGGGTGAGCAGGAGATCGAGGATCACCGGGCTCACCGGAATCACCATCATGACGACGGCGCCGACGACGAAGATGGGCAGCATCAGCCCGAGTCGGCCGCTCATGCCGCGACTCCGATCTGCTCAGTGAGGGGGCCGCGAGCCCGGGCGGCCCTCATGGCCCGGCGCCGGTAGACGGCGGCCAGAACGATCGCGACCGCTTCGTAGAGTTCGGCGGGGACGAACTGTCCGACCCGGCACCGCCGGTACAGCGCACGGGTGAGGGGCGGGTCCTGACGGACCATCACTCCGTTGCGGTAGGCCTCGGAGCGAAGTCGCTGCGCGAACTTGCCTCCACCACGGGCAACCACCCGCGGCGCGCCTTCGGATTCGACGTACTTGAGGGCGACGGCGAACCGAACGGGGTTGACGAGCAGTACATCGGCCGTCGAGACGTCGGCGATCATCCGGTTGCGGCTGAGTTCCCTGGCCCGCTCCTTGCGAGCTCGTCGGATCAGCGGATCACCCTCGCTCTCCTTGGACTCCTGCCGCACTTCTTGGCGGGTCATCTTCGAGTCCTTGGTCATCTTGCGGCGCTTGTGCGTGTAGTCGACGGCTGCGATGACGGCGGCTAGGAAGGCGGCGTACAGAAGGATGGTCGAGATCGATTCGCGCGCGAACTCGGTCCACTCGGTAATGCCGCTCGTCGAGGGCG
>CAYUBX010000536.1:2853-3130 GCA_964443165.1 uncultured Acidimicrobiales bacterium | reverse complement strand
GACCGAGTTCCTGTTCGGACGAAACGAGGCCGGCGGCCAGCGCTTCCATGGCTGGGTCGACCGGTTGGTGGCGGCTGAATCACGCGACGACTACGACGCCCTCTTCACCCAGGCCGAGGTCGTCTTCCAGCGGTAGCGCGGGGCGATCGGGGTCAGACACGTGTCGGACACCCGTCTGACCCCTAGTGCGCGCGTGGGGTGAAGAGACCCACGGAGGGTGAGGTCAGCGGGGTGGGCGGGGAATGATGGCGGGGTCGCCGGGGCGGTAGAGCTCGTG
>CAYUBX010000536.1:2324-2843 GCA_964443165.1 uncultured Acidimicrobiales bacterium | reverse complement strand
GCCCCGGGGGGGGGGGGTGGGGGGGGGGGGGGGGGTTTTGTGGGGGGGGGCGGGGGGGGGGTCGGGCTGGTGCGCGGGACGCCAGCCGGCGAACGTCGACAAGATGTGCGGGGGATCACCGTGGATCTCGGTGAAGCAGCCGTTGGCGTCGCGCGTGTCGAAGTACGCGGCGCCGACCCCGTCGGCGTACAGCCGCGTCGCGCACTCGAAGCCCATGCCGACCAGCCGCTCGAACTCCCCCTCGAAGTCGTGCACGAGCACCCCGACGTGGTGGAACCCCTCTTCGCCCGCGGCGTACATGTCCCGGTAGATCGACGGCGTCTCGTCGTGTTGCTGGATGAACTGGATCATCATGTCGCCGAGGTACCCGAAGGCGTACGACACATCGGCCTCGTGCTCGGTGCCCCGGTAGTCGAAGCGGTCCGTCCTGTGGTGCGGCACCACGACGAACGGCCCGGCGTTGAACAACCGGTTCCACTTGTGGCACGCCTCTTCGACATCGTTGACGAAGTAGGCGTC